>DASVSW010000088.1:0-10718 GCA_036387895.1 Sphingomonas sp. | reverse complement strand
GCGTGATGTTGCCCGTGCGCTCGGTCAGCTGAAACCGGTCAAGGGCGACGATCAGCGAGACGTTGGCGACGGAGTCGCGATCCAGTCCGGTGGCGGCCGCGCGCAGCAGCACGTTGCCGGGCGCCTCGGCCCATTTCAGGGCGCCGGTCAGGGGGACGCACACGACCGTCGCTATACGGCTGCGGTTGAGCGCGTCCCCCTGCACCACGAGGACGGGACGCCGCCACCCCGCCGCCGGTCCGATCGGTTCGGCCAGATCGGCCCACCACACATCGCCTTGCGCGATCACCACTCGACGCGGTCGAACACCCGTCGCGCGGCCTGTCGCGTGAACGGATCGGCCGCCGCGCCGGTCACGTCGACCACCGCGTTCATCCGCTCCGTCACCAGCTCCGGATCATGCGTCGTCACATAGGCGTCCAGCGCCCGCGCGTAGATCTCGCTCCGCGACGTGCCCAGCCGCCGCGCGAGCAGCTCCGCCTGACGGAAGACCGGGTCGGGGATGGAGACGGCCACTTTCATACCACGGGTATAACCCCGGCCCGGCGGACGGGCAAGCGCGACCGCTTGACGCGGCTACTCCCCTTCCGCCATCTCCGCCTTCAGCGACGCCATGTCGATGACGTAGCGGAAGCGCACGTCGCCCTTTTCCACGCGCTTCATCGCGTGGTTGATCTCCTGGATCGGGATCACCTCGACGTCCGACGCGATCCCGTGCTCGGCGCAGAAGTCGAGCACCTCCTGCGTCTCGCGGATCGATCCGATCAGCGATCCCGACACAGATCGCCGGTGGAACGCGACCGCCTGGTTGTTCACGGGCGCCATCGGCTCCAGCGCGCCGACGATCACCAGCGCGCGGTCGCGCTTCAGCAGCGCCACATAGGCGTTGACGTCGTGCTTCTCCGGCACGGTCGACAGGATCAGGTCGAACTGGCCCGGCGTCGCCGTCAGCTCCTCGGCCTTGCCCGTCACCTCCTTCTCCATCGTGACGTGCGCGGCGCCCAGGCTTTCGGCCTCCGCCTTCTTGTCGGCGCTGGTGGTGAACACCGTCACCTCCGCGCCCATCGCGCGCGCGATCTTCACCGCCATGTGGCCGAGGCCGCCCAGGCCCACCACGCCCACCTTGTCGCCCGGCTTCACGCCCCAATGCTTCAGCGGCGAATAGGTGGTGACGCCCGCGCACAGGATCGGCGCCGCCTTCTCGGGCGCGATCGCCTCCGGGATGCGGAGCACGAAGTCCTCCGGCACGACCAGCACGTTCGAATAGCCGCCGAACGTGTTGTCGCGGCCGTACATGTTGTCGCCCGTCGCCGCCTTCTTCGCCGGCACCATCGGCCCGTTATAGGTCGCCAGCCACGAGTTCGGCCCCTCGCAGTAGTTCTCGTCGCCCTCGCGGCACGGCTCGCACGTCCGGCAGCTGTCGATCATGCACCCGACCCCGACCAGGTCGCCCACCGCGAAGCGCCCGCCGTCCGCAGCTTGCGCGACGCGGCCCACGATCTCGTGCCCGGGCACGCAAGGGTAGACGGTGTTCCCCCACTCGTTCTTCGCCTGGTGGATGTCAGAATGGCATACCCCGCAATAGAGCACGTCGATCCTCACCTCGTTCGGGCGCGGCTCGTCGCGCTGGAAGCGCATCGGTTTCAGGCGGCTGTAGGAGTGCTTGGCGGCGTAACCGATCGCGTCGATCATGGGCGGTCCTTCGGGCGGAGCGGAAAGCCCGAAAGCGGACGCGGCGGCGAATGGTTCCTGTGGTGGAAGATGGATGCCGTACTCGGTCGCGGCACGATATGGCATATCCGCTAATGATAGTAAGCGGACATCAGAACTGCCGCTGCAGATCAGACAGCGCAGCCCCTATGAGGTAAGACTCCTCCGACTCCCGTGCCGCCGCAGCGTCCAGGAACGCCCTGGTCCGTTCCGCCGTGAGTAGCTTTGCCACCTCCCGACGGACTTCTTCGTTCACCCCCTTCCAGAACGACCCCGCCACCTGTGCGTGCCGACGCAAGTGTTTCGCCTCCCTGCTGATGAAGGATGCCATTTGGAGCGCGGCGTTCGGCGACGCTGACGAGCGCCATCGCTCAAAGGCTGGGGAGACCGACTCACCCAAGGTCGCGATACCGCAGAGCCACTCGTCGGCCGGTCGCCCCCCGTCCGGATGAGTTTCCATCGTTGCTCTGAACGCCGTGACGAAGAAGCGCACCACCGCCGTTTGCTGCTCGCTCGGCCAGGTTCGCCACGACGCCATGTTCAGCTTGCCGGCCATGACTGGCGGCTCCGTACCGAGCCAAACCGGGTCCATCACAGCGAGTTCGAAGATGCGAGGAAGGAAATGACGATAGTCGCGGTCGTCGCCTACCGTCGTGATCGCCCAACCGGAGTAAGGGCCGACCTGTTCACCTGTCAGATCCCGCAACGGTGCGGACGTCAGCGTCCGCAGGATCTCGTTTGCGTCCCGGAGTGGCGAAGCATCCAGCGCTCGCGGACGCGGCATGCTCGCGAACACCGAATAGCATCGCTCGACGGCATCAAGGAGATCAGCTTCAGCCTTGGACATGTCCGGACGATAGCGGCCAATGCTCTGTCCGCTATGGGTCGAAAGCGGACATGCCGAAAACCGCTGTCCTACAGGCTCGATTTCTGATCCAAGCTGGCGGGTGACGAACCGGCTCGCCTCGACCCTTACCACCCCGTCCGGCCCGGTCCGGCGAGGACAGAGTCTTCCGAGCTGCCTCGGTGCGTCGTGGACGCACTCCGGTCCGGCCTTCTCCCGCGCAACTATATTCCAAGCCTGCGACACGGAATTGCCGAACGGCCGCGACATGTGCGTCACGTCGGCGATCGCATCCGCCCTATCGCGCCGGCTGCCACACCTGCGTCCGGCACAGGAACGCGACGCAGCCCTGGACCTTGAGGCTGCCGTCCGGCTGCCGGCTCACGATCGACTTGTAGTTCCGCCCCGATCGCGGGTCGTAGATGCGGCCGCGCCAGTCCTTGCCCTGGTCGGTGAAGCCGGTCAGCACCGCCATCCCCAGGATCGGCCGCCCGCGGAGCTTCGGGTCGGGGTTGTTGCGGTCGACGGGGTTGGGCGTGCTCGGCGGACGCAGGAAGCGCGTGATGCGGCCGCACACCGTCCCGCCGCACGGGCCGACCGTGATGACCGAGTCGCGCTCGACGGTGGTCCAGCGGCCCGCGATCGGGTCGGCGGCGTAGGCCGGCGCGGCGAGCGCGGCGGCGAGGGCGGCGAGGACGATGCGCATGCGACGATAAGCTCCCGGCCTGAAAAGGTCGGCCGCCGCCTTGCCGCAAGCCGCCCGCTCCGCCAAGTGCGCTCCCGATGAGCGACATCCCGCTTCCGGTCCGCACCCCGTCCCTCGCCGAGGTCCATCGCAGCGTCGCGGTGCCCAGCACGGGCAGCCGGTGGCGCCGGATCGGCGCGTTCTTCGGCCCGGGCTACCTCGTCGCGGTCGGCTACATGGACCCGGGCAACTGGGCCACCGACCTCGCCGGCGGATCGGCGTTCGGCTACGCGCTCCTTTCCGTCATCCTCCTGTCGAACCTGATGGCGATGCTCCTCCAGGCGCTCTCCGCCCGGCTCGGCATCGCCGCGGGCATGGACCTCGCCCAGGCGTGCCGCGAGCGCTACCCGCGCCCCGTGGCGCTGGCGCTCTGGGTCTTGTGCGAGATCGCGATCATCGCCTGCGACCTGGCGGAGGTGCTCGGCACCGCCATCGCCTTGAAGCTGCTCTTCGGCCTGCCGCTCACCTATGGCGTGGTCATCACGGCGCTCGACGTGTTCCTGATCCTGGCGCTCCAGCGCTTCGGCTTCCGGAAGCTCGAAGCGTTCATCATCGCGCTCCTCGTGATCATCGCGGGCTGCTTCGCCTTCGAGCTCGTCCTGTCGCAGCCCTCGATGCCCGACGTGCTCCGCGGGCTGGTGCCGACGCCGGAGATCGTGACCGATCCCGCCAAGCTCTACATCGCCATCGGCATCCTCGGCGCCACCGTGATGCCGCACAACCTCTACCTCCATTCCTCCATCGTCCAGACGCGCGCCTTCGACCTCGACGACGCCGGCAAGGCGAACGCGATCCGCTGGGCGACGGTGGACTCGACGGTGGCGCTGGGCCTCGCCTTCTTCATCAACGCCGCCATCCTGATCCTCGCGGCGTCGACCTTCCACGTCGCGGGGCAAACCGACGTCGCGGAGATCGAGGACGCCTACAAGCTGCTGGCGCCGGCGCTCGGCACCGGACTCGCCAGCATCCTGTTCGGCGTGGCGCTGCTGGCGTCCGGCCAGAACTCGACGGTGACGGGGACGCTGGCGGGGCAGATCGTGATGGAGGGCTTCCTCCGCCTCAAGCTGCCCTTCTGGCTCCGCCGCGTCGTCACCCGCGGTCTCGCGATCATCCCCGCCGTCATCGTGGTGGGCGCGGTCGGTGACCGGGGGGCGACGCAGCTCCTGATCCTGTCCCAGGTGGTCCTGTCGCTCCAGCTTCCCTTCGCGATCGTGCCGCTGGTCCAGTTCACCAGCGATCGAAAGGTCATGGGCCGTTTCGCCAGCCCCTGGTGGCTGCTGGCGGTCGCCTGCCTGGTGGCGGCGGTGATCATCTCCCTCAACGTCTGGCTTCTCATGGGCTTCGTGCTCTAGGAACCGGGTGGAGGCGGCATACGTATGGGCGGCTGTACATCCTCCCCCGCCCGGCTACCCTGCCCGGCGATGACCAAGACGGACCAGACGTGACCGCCACGACCCTCGCGCATCCTGCGCCGCAGCCCCAGGCGCCCGCCGATCCGCTGGCCGACGCGATCCTCGACACGCTCGTCCACCGCATCGGCAAGGACCGCGAGGCCGCCCGCCCCCACGACTGGCTGGCCGCCACCATCCTGACGGTCCGGAACGACATCATCGAGCGTTGGATGGCGTCGACCAAGGCCGCCCACGCCGCGGGCGCCAAGCGCGTCTACTATCTCTCGCTCGAATTCCTGATCGGCCGCCTGCTCCGCGACGCCGTCGCCAATCTCGGCCGGACCGACGAAGTGACGCGCGCGCTGGCGACGCTCGGCGTCGACCTCGCCGAGCTGGAGGAGATCGAGCCGGACGCCGCGCTCGGCAACGGCGGCCTCGGCCGGCTCGCCGCCTGCTTCATGGAGTCGATGGCGTCGCTCGAGCTGCCCGCCTACGGCTACGGCATCCGCTACGTGAACGGGATGTTCCGCCAGCGGATCGACGACGGCTGGCAGGTCGAGCTGCCCGAGACCTGGCTCGCCCACGGCAACCCGTGGGAGTTCGAGCGGCGCGAGAGCGCCTACCTCGTCGGCTTCGGCGGCGAGGTGGTGACGACCGACGCCGGCCGCGCCCATTGGAAGCCGGCGGAGGCCGTGCAGGCGATCGCCGTCGACACGCCCGCCGTCGGCTGGCGGGGCAAGCGCGTCAACACGCTCCGCCTCTGGACCGCGCGCGCGCTCGACCCGATCCGCTTGGACGCCTTCAACGCCGGCGACCATGAGCGCGCGCTGAAAGGCCAGGTCCGCGCCGAGACGCTGGTGCGGGTCCTCTACCCCGCCGATTCGACGCCGGCGGGCCAGGAGCTCCGGCTCAGGCAGGAGTATTTCTTCTCCTCCGCCTCGATCCAGGACATCGTCCGCCGCCACGTCCAGTATTTCGGCGACGTCCGGACGCTGCCCGACAAGGCGGCGATCCAGCTCAACGATACCCACCCGGCGGTCTCGGTCGCCGAGCTGATGCGGCTGTTCATCGACCACCACGAGCTCGACTTCGACGAGGCGTGGGAGCTGACCAAGCGCACCGTCGGCTACACCAACCACACGCTGCTCCCCGAAGCGCTGGAGAGCTGGCCGCTCCCGCTGTTCGAGCGGCTGCTGCCCCGTCACATGCAGCTCATCTACGCGATCAACGCCCGGGTGCTGCGCGAGGCGCGGCGCGGCGGCGCCGACGACCGCGCGGTGTCGGCGATCAGCCTGATCGACGAAGGCGGTTTCGGGGGCGGCGAGCGGCGGGTGCGGATGGCCAACCTCGCCTTCGCCGGCGCGCATTCGGTCAACGGCGTGGCCGCGCTCCACACCGAGCTGATGAAGGAGACGGTGTTCGCCGACCTCCACCGGCTCTACCCCGACCGGATCAACAACAAGACCAACGGCATCACGCCGCGCCGCTGGCTCCAGCAGTGCAACCCGGACCTCTGCGCGCTGGTGACGGACGCGATCGGCCCGGGCTTCCTCGACGACGCGGAGAAGCTCGCCGACCTGAACGCCCACGCCGACGACCCCGCGTTCCAGGAGCGGTTCGCGGCCATCAAGCGGCAGAACAAGCTCTTCCTGTCCGACGCCTTGCGCGACCGCGTGAAGCTGCGCCTCGACCCCGACGCGCTGTTCGACGTCCAGATCAAGCGCATCCACGAGTATAAGCGCCAGCTCCTGAACCTAGTCGAGACGGTAGCCCTCTACGACCAGATCCGCTCGCATCCCGAGCGCGACTGGCGGCCGCGGGTCAAGATCTTCGCGGGCAAGGCGGCGTCGAGCTACCACAACGCCAAGCTGATCATAAAGCTGGCCAACGACGTGGCGCGGCGGGTCAACGCGGATCCCAGCGTCGGCGAGCTCTTGAAGGTCGTGTTCGTCCCCAACTACAATGTCAGCCTCGCCGAGAAGATCATCCCCGCCGCCGACCTGTCGGAGCAGATCTCGACCGCGGGCATGGAGGCGTCAGGGACCGGCAACATGAAGTTCGCGCTGAACGGCGCGCTGACCATCGGGACGCTGGACGGGGCGAACATCGAGATCAAGGACCGGGTCGGCGACGACAACATCGTCATCTTCGGCCTGACGGCGGAGGAGGTCGCGGCCAAGCGCGCGAACGGCTACGCCCCCCGCGAGGTGATCGAGGGGTCGCGCGAGCTCCGCCAGGCGGTCGACGCCATCGCGTCCGGCGTCTTCTCGCCCGACGATCCCGACCGGTACAAGGGCCTGATGAGCGGGCTGTACGACCACGACTGGTTCATGGTCGCCGCCGACTTCGACGCCTACGCCGCCGCCCAGCGCCGCGTCGACGCCTGGTGGGGCGACCAGCCCGCCTGGCGCGCGGCCACCATCCGCAACACGGCGAACGTCGGCTGGTTCTCGTCGGACCGCACCATCCGGGAATACGCCCGCGACATCTGGGGCGTCATGTGAGCGAGTTCGCGCCGCTTCCTCGCCGCGGGCTGGGCCGGCAATACGCCCGCGACATCTGGGGCGTCATGTGAGGCCGCCGGGGTCGGCGATCGACGCGCTCCTCGAGGGCTGCCACGCCGACCCCTTCTCGCTGCTCGGCCTTCACAAAGGGCCGGAGGGCGCCTTCGCCCGCGCGCTCGTGCCGGGCGCGGAGACGCTGGAGGCGCACACGCTGGCCGGCGAGCCGCTCGGCGTGCTGGCGCTGGTCGACGGGCGCGGCCTGTTCGAGGGCGTCATTCGGGGCGACCCCCGGCCCGTCCGGTACCGCGCGCAAGGCGGCGGCGCGGAATGGTGGGTCACTGACCCCTACAGCTTCGGCCCCGTCCTCGGCCCGCTCGACGACCTGCTCATGGCGGAAGGGACGCATTTCCGCCTCCACGACAAGCTCGGCGCGCACCTGATCGAGCATGAGGGCGCGAGCGGCGTCCACTTCGCCGTTTGGGCGCCCAACGCGCAGCGCGTCGCGGTCGTCGGCGACTGGAACGATTGGGACGGCCGCCGTCATCAGATGCGCTTCCGCCGCGACGTCGGCGTCTGGGAGATCTTCGTCCCCGACATCGGCGCGGGCCGGCCGTACAAGTTCGAGATCGTCGGCGCGGACGGCGCGCTCCAGCCGCTCAAAGCCGACCCTTACGCCTTCGCCGCCGAGCTCCGCCCCGCCACCGCCTCGATCACCACCGGCCCGCCTCGCCATGACTGGGCGGACAGCGCCCATCGCGAGGCCTGGTCGAAGGTCGACCCGCGCCGCGTACCGATCAGCGTCTACGAGGTCCATCCGGGCTCTTGGGACCGCGACGCCGATGGCGGGTTCCTGCCTTGGGACCGGTTGGCCGACCGTCTCATCCCCTACGCCGTCGAGATGGGCTTCACCCATATCGAGTTCATGCCGGTCTCCGAGCACCCCTATGATCCCAGCTGGGGCTATCAGACGACCGGCCTCTACGCGCCGTCCGCCCGGTTCGGCGATCATGAAGGCTTCGCCCGCTTCGTCGACGGCGCGCACCAGGCGGGGTTGGGCGTCATCCTCGACTGGGTGCCCGCGCACTTCCCGACGGACGCGTTCGGCCTCGCCCGCTTCGACGGCACCGCGCTCTACGAGCATGAGGACCCGCGGCTCGGCTTCCACCCCGACTGGAACACCGCCATCTACAATTTCGGGCGGCGCGAGGTGGCGGCGTTCCTGGTCAACAACGCGCTGTTCTGGGCGGAGCGCTACCATGTCGACGGGCTTCGCGTCGACGCCGTCGCCTCCATGCTCTACCGCGACTACTCGCGCAAAAGCGGCGAATGGATCCCGAACCGGGAAGGTGGCCGCGAGAATTGGGAGGCGGTGGAGTTCCTCCGTCAGGTCAACCGCGAGGTCTATGGCCGCCACCCCGGCGCGTTCACGGTCGCCGAGGAGTCGACCGCCTGGCCCGGCGTCACCCGCCCCGCGCACGAGGGCGGCTTGGGATTCGGGTTCAAATGGAACATGGGCTGGATGCACGATACGCTCCAGTATTTCGCCCGCGAGCCCGTCCACCGGAAGCACCATCACAGCGAGCTGACCTTCGGCCTGACCTACGCCTGGTCCGAGAATTTCGTCCTGCCGCTCAGCCACGACGAGGTCGTCCACGGCAAAGGCTCGCTCCTCAACAAGATGGCGGGCGACGAGTGGCAGCGCTTCGCCAACCTCCGCGCGCTCTACGCCTTGATGTGGGGCTATCCGGGCAAGAAGCTGGTCTTCATGGGCCAGGAGTTCGCGCAGTCGCGCGAATGGTCGGAGGCGCGCGCGCTCGACTGGAACCTCCGCGCCTCGGCGGCGCATGAGGGCGTCCGCAAGCTGGTCCGCGACCTGAACGCGGCCTATCGCGACCGCCCCGCCCTCCACGCCCGCGACTGCGAGCCGGACGGGTTCGAGTGGTTGATCGTCGACGACACGGTCAACAGCGTCTTCGCCTGGCTGCGCAAGGCGCCCGGCGCGCCGCCCGTCGCGGTGATCGCCAACCTGACGCCCGTCGCCCGCGCGCCCTATCGCGTGCCGCTGCCCCACGCCGGCCGGTGGCGCGAGATCGTGAACTCGGACGCGCTCGACTATTGGGGATCGGGCTGCGGCAACATGGGCGCCGTCGAGGCGGCTGACGGCGCGGCCTGGGTCACGCTGCCGCCGCTGGCGACGATCATGCTGGAATGGGAAGGGTGAGGACGCTCACTCCGGGATAAGAAGAACAGGACGGGAGAGGAACCATGGTCGACCGGCACCGCCAACCCCTGGCCCGCGACGCGATGGCCTATGTCCTCGCGGGCGGGCGCGGATCGCGGCTCCACGAGATGACGGACGTGCGCGCCAAGCCCGCCGTCTATTTCGGCGGCAAGTCGCGCATCATCGACTTCGCACTGTCCAACGCCATCAACTCCGGCATCCGCCGCGTCGCGGTCGCGACCCAATACAAGGCGCATAGCCTGATCCGCCACCTGCAACGCGGCTGGACGTTCCTGCGGCCCGAGCGGAACGAGAGCTTCGACATCCTCCCCGCCAGCCAGCGCATCAGCGAATTCCAGTGGTACGAGGGCACGGCGGACGCGGTGTTCCAGAATATCGACATCATCGATTCCTACGGGCCGCCCGAGTTCATGGTCATCCTGGCGGGCGACCACATCTACAAGATGGACTATGAACTCATGCTCCAGGAGCATGTGGACTCAGGCGCCGACGTCACGGTCGCGTGCATGGAGGTTCCCACGGCGGAGGCGAGCGGCTTCGGCGTGATGGCGGTCGACGACGCCGACCGGATCGTCGACTTCGTCGAAAAGCCCAAGGACCCGCCCGCCATCCCCGGCCAGCCCGGCATGTCGCTGGCCAGCCTGGGCATCTACGTCTTCCGGACGCGCTTCCTTCTCGACCAGCTGCGCCGCGACGCCGACGACCCGAACTCGTCGCGCGACTTCGGCAAGGACATCATCCCGCACCTCGTCGCGAACGGCCGCGCCCAGGCGCACCGCTTCGAAGCGAGCTGCGTGCGCTCGGGGCTGGAGAAGCAGAGCTACTGGCGGGACGTCGGCACGATCGACGCTTATTGGGAAGCCAATATCGACCTGACGGACGCCGTCCCCGAGCTCGATCTCTACGATCATAGCTGGCCCATCTGGACCTATTCGGAGCTGACGCCCCCGGCGAAGTTCGTCCACGACATCGACGGCCGCCGCGGGCTGGCGGTGGCGAGCCTGGTGTCGGGCGATTGCATCGTGTCCGGCGCGTCGATCCACCGCTCGCTGCTGTTCACGGGAGTGCGCGCGCACAGCTACGCGATGCTGGACGAGGGCGTGATCCTGCCCGGCTGCCACATCGGCCGGGGCTCGCGGATGCGAAAGGTGGTCGTCGACCGCGGCGTGCGGATCCCCGACGGGCTGGTGGTGGGCGACGACCCCGAACTCGACGCCCGCCGTTTCCGGCGAACGGACAAGGGCGTCTGCCTGATCACGCAGCCGATGATCGACCGGTTGTG
>DASVSW010000087.1:0-11309 GCA_036387895.1 Sphingomonas sp. | reverse complement strand
AACGGCCCTGACCTGCGCCTCGCGTTGAATCGCTTGCGCTCCGCGAGGCGGCAGCGTGCTCATCTCATTTCTCGCGAACGCTATGGTGCCTTGCTGACGGGCCTCCATCGCGCGCCCGGCGTCCGCCTCGAGCGTGATCTCCGGCGGCGGTTCGGATCCGCGCCGACGCTGCCAGAGGTCGGACGTGAACTGCTCGAGCGCGCTCCGGGTGGCGGCTTGCTCCTCGCTCTGGCGCTCGGCTCGCCTGCGGGAGCTAAGATCCTTATGCCGATTCGTAAGCTGCCGGATGGCGCGGTGCAGCCACGCGGTGACGAGTTGCACGTGCGGATGCGCGAAGTTGAACGACTCGCGATCGATATTGAGAGCCGCATCGAGCCCTCGGAGGATGAACAGCTCCGACGAAATCTGGCGCAGTCGGGTCTGCTCCGAAATCTGGTATTGGAAAAAGGTTGGATCGAAGAGGCCGCTCCCAGCGCCGCGAATGCGGACCAGCACCCCGTTATTGTCCTTCGGGACGATGCGCCCGTTCCAGTAAAGGTAGCCCTCGAGCTCGAAGAAGCCGCCACGACGGTTTTCGGGCACGGGACTGAGGTTCGGAGCGTACTTGCCCACGAATAGCAGCGCGTTATCGAGCGACCGTCGCTCGGGCTGGAAGAAGCGGAAGCGGATTGGTCGGCGAAGCTCGACGCCGTCGACAATGACAGTGAAGCCTCCGGCCGGATCGGGTCCGCCGCTCTCGAGTACTGGTGACCCTTCTGCTTGGCGAAAGACCGTGTCGCGCACTTTCTCGCCCGGTAACATTTCAAGTTCACTCGCCTGTCCGCGCTGCTCGTTGGAAATCCAGAACAGCCGGATCCGATCCTCCGCAGTTAGGTCGAACGGGTGGCGATCCACGTATCGGACAGGGCTGGAGAGGGCGAGCTTCCAGAGCATGTCGAGATACGCGTCCAGCGTCTCGCGCAAGTCAGGGCGGCTCGACCGGTTGGTGTCCGCCTCGACGGCGTCCATCAGCTTTCCCATTCGGTCGGCGGCGGAATCGCTCGCGCTCCATGGGAGGTGAGGCGAACGCCGGAAGAGGTCGGGGCTGAGGTCGCCGATCGGCCGCTCGGTGATCCAGCCCGCGTGGTAGACGGGCGGTTCGGCGCGGATGGCGAGCGCCGTGTCGACGTCACCTTCTGCCTCGGCCGCTTCCTTCTCGTCCAGCGCCCGCCAGCGGTCCGCGTCGCGCAGGATATCCCGGACCCTTGGCTTTATCTCGTCGAGCACGATGTCGGTCCCGTGCGCCCCGAGGTCGTCCGAGTGCTCACGAGTTATGACGACCTCCCCGTTGTGGAAAGAGTCGTCCGCCTCGGCGGCATCGTCGGCGTCTTCGCTGTATGCGCGCAGGTGCACCTCGGCGACTAGGCGGTAGCTCTCTCCCGCTACCTTGGTGATAATGCGGAATCGGCGCGAAAGCTGGCTTACCGAGAAAAGGCCGATGCCGATCTTGCCGATCAGCAGGCGTCCTCTGGGCGTGCGCTCAAGGTCGGTGGCGGAGGTAACGCCGAGCCCGCGGCCCTCCTCGCGTCGCTTCGCGCTGCCGCCGATGCTGTGCAGGAGACGTGACAACGTCTGGTAAGACATGCCGGCGCCGTCGTCGCGGATGTAGATGCGCGAGAATCGCGGAGCGTCGGTAATGATTGTTACGGAATTCGCATCGGCGTCCCAAGCGTTAGAGATCAGCTCGCGGAGCGCGGATGCCGGCTGGCGATAGATCCCGTCCGTGACTCGGGCGATGACTCGCTCGTTCGTTTTCAGCGACGTGCGCACGTGCTGGCCGTCGTGCGCCGCATCCGCAAGCCACGCAGTCAACTGGTCCTGATCGTCAATGGATTGTATCTCAGCTGTCACGGTGGCCAGTCACTCCCCACAGCGGTATGCTACGCGAGGGGTAACCTGGGAAGCGCCATTTGGCCGGCCCGGCAAGCGGTTAGCGTCATCATGACGCGCTTACCTGAAGCCTTACTCCCTAAAGCTCAGACTTGATCATGGCACCTTCTAGATCTCCCAACTCACAGAGGTCACGACCTCACTCCGCCTACCCCTCCCCCTCCTCCCAGTCCTCGATCCGCCACCCGCCGAACAGCGGGCGGCCGGGGCGGTGCGGCTCCTTGGCCGCGTCCGCCTTCGACCAGCCCCCGACCTGGGCCAGGTCGGGCAGGATCACCCAGCGGTGATAGGGCGAGCCCCGCCCCTCCAGCCAGCGCATCGCCTCGGCGCGGCGGAAGGTCTCGCGGGACTCGGCGATCCGGGCTTCGTGCATCGCGGCCAGGCGCTCGCTGTGCGCGTCGCGCGCTTCGCCGCGGCGGCGCTTCAGGTAGGGCGGCTCGGCTTGCAGGCGCGCCTCCTTCTGGTGGAGGTGGAGGAGCTGGATCGCCTGGTCGGCGGTGAGCGGCGGGAGGTCGGGCGGGTCGTTGTGCGACCAGTCGTCGTCGGCGTGCGACTCCGGCGCGGCGGCGGCGAGCGCCGCGGCCTCGACGCGGTCATAGCCTTCGCGCAGCGCCGCGCGCCATTCGCGGGCGAAGCCGCGGTGGCGGCGCTTGCGGGCGTAGAAGGTGGCGTGGCTGAGCCCCGCGGCGGCCGCCGACAGGCGGACGTTGGCGGTGGCGGACAGCGCCAGGAGGAAGCGCTGCTCGTGCGCGCGGGTGAGCTTGGCGTGGGCGGGGCTGCGCCGGAGCTGGACGCGGCCATGGGGGCCGGTGCGCACCAGCACGGGCCGCGCGTCCTCCGGCTTCAGACGCGCGGCGGCCGATCCGGCGGGCGGCTTCGGCGCCGCCAGCTCCGCCTCCGCCAGCGCGAGGGCTGCGTCCCAGTCGGCGGCGAAGGCGGGGTCGGTGGCGCGGCGCTTGGTGAAGCGGGTGCGCGACAGGCCGGTCAGCCGCGCGGCCTCGCGCGCGTTGCCGGTGGCGCGGAGGTGGCGGAGGAAGGCCTGGTTCTCGAGCGCGGCGGCGCGCGGGCACGGGATGCGGGGCATCGCCAGCTTGGAGCAAGCGATCTCCTACATGGCAAGGGGCTTGTAGGTGGGTCCGCGGCGGCGTGACGTCACGCCGCCGCGGATCGCCGGTCAGAGGATCGGGTGGTCGAGGATCAGCTCGGGGCCGCCGATCCGGACGCCTGAGAAGTCGCTCACGCCGAGCAGCGTGACCGAGCCCGCGCCGTTGGTGAACGAGACCGTCAGGTCCAGCACGCCGTCGCGGTCGACGTCCGACACGCGGACGCCGCCGACCCGGACGAACCAGTCGAGCGCGATCGCGTCCTCGCCCACGTCGAAGTCGAGGATCGTGTCCGCCCCGCCGCCGCGGCCGAAGCCGAACAGGTCGGCCCCGTCGCCGCCGCTCAGACGGTCGTCCCCGTTGCCGCCGCGCAGCACGTCCGCGCCCTCGCCGCCGAACAGCCGGTCGCGGCCGTTGTCGCCGAACAGCAGGTCGTGCCCGGCGCCGCCCGACAGCGCGTCGTCGCCGTTGCCGCCGTAGAGGAAGTCCTCGCCGCCGCCCGTCTCCAGCACGTCGTTCCGGTTGCCGCCGAAGCGGAACTCGGTGTCGAACACGCCGATCACCGTCACGTCCACGGTGGCGGCGCTCGTCAGGCCCTGGCCGTCGGTCACCGTGTAGCCGAAGCGGTCGGTCGTCTTCTGGCCGGGGAGGAGACCGTCGAACGTGTCGTCGTCCGCCACGTAGAAGAGCGTCCGGGCCGCGACGTCGAGCACCAGCGTGCCGCGCGCGGCGGACCCGTCCACCGACTGGATCGACAGCGTGGTCCCGGCGTCGACGTCGCGGTCGTTGCCGAGGAGCAGGTCCCACAGGTTGCCGCTGGTCGCGTCCTCCTTGACCGCGATCGCGTCGGCGGCGGCGACCGGGGCCTCGTTCACGTCGGTCACCGTGATCGTCAGCGTCCGCTCGACGCTTGCGCCGTCCCCATCGACGGCGCGGGCGGTCACGTCGTAGCTCGCGCGCGTCTCGAAGTCGAAGGCGGCGCGCGTGGTGATCGCGCCGGTGACCCGGTCGATCGCGAACAGGCCGCCCGCGTCGTCGACCAGGCTGTAGGACAGGAGGTCGGCGTCGGTCGCGGAGACCGTACCCACGACGGTGCCGGCGGCCGCGTTCTCAGCGACGTCCGCGTCGTCGATCACGAGGTCGATCGGCGCGCGGTTCGGGGCCTCGATGAGGAAGCGGCCGAGGATCGGGTCGTGGTCGCTCGCCCGGGCGTCGTCGTCGAGCTGCTCGGCGTTGATGTGGACGACGTCGAACCGCGCGCCTTCCAGAAGGCCGCCGCTGACGAGCATGTTGTCGATCGCCTGGGCGTTGCCGTCGAACTCGTAGGTGTAGCGCTCCTCCGGCGGCAGGAGGCGGTGGAGGTTGGTGAGCACCCCGCCTTCGAGCTGGGTCACCGACTCCTCGAAGTAGAAGGCGTTGAAGTCGCCCAGCACGCCGAGCTTCAGGGTCGGATCGACCGCGAGCTGGTCGTTCAGATAGGCCTTCACCGCCGCGACCTGCGCGGCGCGCGCGCCGTCGCCGGCGTTGGCGGGCGGCTGGACGTCGCCCGAGAGCGGATCGCTGCCGATGCGCGAGGTCAGGTGGACGTTGACCAGCTTCACCGTCTCGCCGTTGAAGGTGAAGTCGGCGACGAGCGGACGCCGCGTCCCCTCGAAGGCCGGCCCCTCGATCAGGCGCGCGCTGCCGTCGACGTAATCGACGCGGGCGGCGTTGTAGAGGTAGCCGTTGCGGATGTTGCCGTTCTGCTCGCCGCCCGTGCTGTTGGGCGCCGTCGGCGCGACCTCGACATAGACGTAGGAAGGCCCGCCGAGCGCCGCGATGCGGTCGATCAGCTCCTGCGCCGTCTCGACGCCCGACAGCGAGCCGCCGGCGGCGGCGCCGTTCGCGTCCTGGATCTCCTGGACGCCGATGATGTCGGGCGCCTTGAGCGAGAAGACGATGTCGCGCGCCAGGAGGTCGAACCGGTCCGGCGAGCCGTTCGCCGACGCCTCCGCCAAGTCGAGATTCTCGACGTTGTAGCTCGCGACCGTCAGATGGTCGCGGCCGCCGACGAGGTCGGTCGTCTCGCGTTCGGGCAGGGCGATGTCCTTGGTCACGACGGCCGCCTCGGTGATGATCACCTCGTAGCCCGACTGCGCGCTGGCGCTGCCGAAATAGCCGACCACGCCCGTCACGTCCGCCAGCTCGTCGCCGCGGGTGGCGGTGCGCAGCGCGCCCGACCCGTCGAACAGCCGGATGCGCTCGGGGTTGAAGTCGGTCGCGGTGATGGTGATCCCGCCGCCCGAGTTGAGGCCGGTCGCACCCTCCCCGTTCGACGCCACCACGTACAGGTTGTTGCCGGCCGCGTTGGCGACCGCGCGCGGCGCGTCCACCGTGACGCGCATGCCCTCCAGCGCCTCGAAGAAGTCGAGCCCGTCGGTCAGCGGGTCGAAGCTGGTCAGCCCGTCGTCCTCGATCACCTCGCTCGGCGGCAGGAGGCCGCCGACGCCGATCTCGATCGATGTCGGCAGAGCGTTGCCGCTCGACAGCACTCCGACCGTCTCCGCGGCGATCTGGGTGGTCGGGAGATTGGCCCCGAAGCTCTGGAACTCCGACACCTGCCCGCGCACGCGCACCGCGTCGCCGAGCGCGACGGTAGGCGCGGTGCGGGTGAACACGAACACCGCCTCCGACGTGCGGGCGTCGCCGTCGCCGGTCGGATCCTGGATGTAGAAGCCGTTGGAGCGGACCAGCGTCACCACGCCCTCGGTGGTGACCACCTGGCCTTCCAGCGGCGAACGGTGCGCGGCGCCCTGGATCTGCGCGATGGTGGCGGCGATCGGGTCGTCGTTGACGATCGTGCCCACCGCCTCGCCGTCGACGATGCGGATGTTCCCGACCGGGTTGGCCAGCGTCAGCGTGAAGGTCTCGTTCGGCTCGGCCGCGACGTCGCCGGCGATCGCGACCCGCACCTCGGCGCGGGTCTGCCCGGCCGCGAACGAGACCGCGCCGCGCAGCGGCTGGCCGGGGGCGAGGTCGTCCACGCCCGCGCTGCCGCTGGTGCCGATCAGATACTCGACGCTGGCGGCGGTGCTCTGCCCGCCCGCGCGGCGGACGGTGAACACCATCTCGGCGACGCCGCTATCGCCCTCGACGACGCGGGCGTCGCCGATGCGGACCTCGCCCGTCACGTCGCCGTTGATGAAGTCCTGGCCCGCGTTGACCGAGCCGAACGAGTCGTCGTCGCTCGAGCGCCACTCGAAATCGGCGTAGCCCGTGCCCGCGCCGACCAGCTGAAGCGACGCGCCGATCGGCGCGCTCGTCTGCGACACGCCGATGTCCTGGCTGGTCAGGCCGGCCGCGGGGCCGCTGCCGCCGACGATGACGCCTTCCCAGGACAGGAACTGGACGACCCGCCCGGTCGGGTCGACCAGCGCCACGCCGTCTTGCGGGCCGTTCTGGATGCCGTTCACCGGATAGGAGAAGGACAGCGTGCCGAAGCCGTCGTCCTGCGCCGGCACGACGCCCGACAGGGTCCGGGTATCGTACGGATTGGCGACGGTCGCCCCGGTCGAGGTGCTGTAGAGCACCAGCTGCCAGCCCGCGAGGTTCGTGCCGGCGGTCGCCGCGATCTCGATCGCTTCCCCTACGTCCGTGCCGCTGTTGTCGTAATGGATCTCGTTGATGAACACCTCGCCCGCCGGGGCGGGCGCCGCCGTGTCGTCGTCGGTGATGACGCCCGCGGCGGTCCCGTCGGCGATCGTGGCACCCGCGGTCGGCGCGGACAGCGTCACGGTGAAAGCCTCGTCGCCCTCGACCAGCGCGTCGCCCACGACGTTCAGCACGATGGTGCGCGACGTCTCGTTCGCGGCGAACGCGATCACGCCGCTCAGCGGGCCGGACAGGTCGTCCGCGCCAGCGCCGCCGGCGGTGCCGGAGAAGGCGACGGCGTAGCTGACCGACGCCGCGACGTTGCTGTCGCTTCCGCGCGTGACGGTGAAGCTGATGGGGGTGACGCCCTCATCGCCCTCGACGACGGTCGCGTCGGCGATGGAAAAGGCGCCGGGGACGGGCGGCGGCGGGGTCGCGCCGAAGGTCTGGCCGTTGTTGGCGAAGCCGGGCGTGTCGTCCGCGTTCAGCGTCCAGGTGAAATCGCCCGCCTCGTCGCCGTTGCCGGTCAGGCCGATCGAGGTGCCCTCGGCGTTGCCCGGCTCGGACACGCCGATGTTGACGCTGGTCCGGCCGGCCGCGGGACCGTCCACGGCGGTCAGCACGCCCTCGTAGCTGAGGAACTGGATCACCACGTTCGCCGGATCGACGAGCGCGAACCCGTCGGGCGCCCCGTTCTGGATCCCGTCGGCGGGGTAGCCGAACGAGACGGTGCCGAAGCCGTTGCGCTGGTCGGCGATCACGCCGCTCAGCGTCCGCACGTTATAGCTCTGGCCGTTGGCGCCGTTGTAGAGCACGAGCTTCCAGCCGCTCAGATCGGTGCCCGCCGTGCCGGCGATCTCGATGAACTCGCCGGTGTCGGCGCCCGCGTCGTCGTAGTGGAACTCGTTGATCCAGACGGCCATCGTTCAAACCCTCATCAAACACGAGCGGATCGACAGCGGGGGCCGATCACGCGTCCGCCGCCGGCCGCACCCGCGCGCCGACGACGTCGATGATCGAATCGCCCGAGTTGGAAGCCGGCCCTCCGGCCCGCCTGCCCCATGACCGCCCGCTCGCGGCCACGGCGGTGCGCGTACCGACGCTTCACGACAAATCGGTGACGTTTCAGCGACAAGCGGACCAGAGCCAAGCCGGATCGACGAACGGTTGCGAGATCATCTCCGCAAAGGCGAGGACGAGCAGGCAGGAACAGCGATGCGGCGCACGCCTGCGACGAGCCCGAAGTCGACACGCCGAGCGCCCCGATCCTTCATGCGGGGCGGAAAAGAGGGCACGCTCGCGCAGCGGGTGGCGGAGGAGCGACCGCCGCAAGCTCGACGTCAGACGGCCGCTTCCGTCGCGACCACCCTTCCACCACGCTTCGCATCGCCCCCCCATCCCCGTCCCGGGGAGGAACGGAACACCGCCCACGCCACCGATGCGCTGTCATATTTGACGTATCCACTCTGACAACTGACAATGCGCCTACGCACTGAGAGGCGATTCGGGTGGGCTGGACGAAGCGCGAGTACGAGCCAGAAATTTACAACGCCGCAGCTCGCACGTTGGCGAAAACGGCGTTCCCGGTCGATACGGCTGAGGGTTTAAGCGCGCTCGGAATAATTAATAACTGGCGGGCGTCTCACTCCTACCCGCTGAACATATTTCAGTTCACGCTCCGGAGAAAAGCTCGCCGTTTCGAACGTGACGCTATTGTAGCGCAGCGAATTAAGCGGCTGGAGTCTATCCACGCCAAGCTCGCTCGTCAGAAGTCGATGCGCATGACTCAGATGCAAGACATTGCCGGTTGTCGCGCGGTACTGAAGAAGATGACAAACGTTCAAAAGCTCGTCCAACTCTATCGTAAAAGCGAGTTCGATCACGTTCTGAAGGGTGAAAAGGATTACATCGCCAATCCGAAACCGGACGGCTATAGGTGTCACCATCTCGTCTTTCAGTATAAGGGAACAGGTAAGACGGCGGTCTTTGATGATCTGCAGGTAGAAGTCCAGATACGGACGCAGATGCAGCACGCCTGGGCCACAGCCGTTGAGGCAGTCGGCATCTTTACCCGTCAGGCCCTCAAGTCCAACCAAGGTACGCCTGACTGGCTTCGCTTTTTTGCGCTTATGGGCTCCGCTATCGCCGCGATGGAGGGATGTAATCCCGTTCCTGGAACGCCGGTTGCCAAGTCTGAGTTGGTCGACGAGATTGCATACCTCGTTGACAAGCTCAAGGTTCTTGACACTCTCAGTGTTTACAACCTGTCAATTAGTTATATCAACTCTGCGAAGGACGCGAAATACTATCTTCTTTCACTGGATCCGGTAAGCGGCGCCATACAAGTCTGGCGATATAAAGCCTTGCAATCGGAAGCCGCGAACGCGAAGTACACCGAACTTGAAAGTGCCCTCCCTGAAGATGCTCGAACTCAAATTGTTTTAGTGTCGGCGGAGAACGTAACTGCTTTGAAACGGGCGTATCCGAACTACTTTTTAGATACGGCCCTATTCTCTAGTCTAGTCACTCGAGTTTTAAAAGGTGAGTTTCCGGAGCCTCGTCCGCACCAACTCACTCTGGATGCGCCCGAGCAAACCCAACTATAGCTCGCTCACAATCGTCAAAATTTAAAAAGCCGGGAGGACGTGACGTCCTCCCGGTCGAGTCTACCCGCCTGTCTTCGGGGGGTCGGCGGGGTCAGCCTAAGACGATCATATCGTAGGTGGCGTTGCCTTGGCTGTAGCTGTTGAGCTGGTCCACCGAGTCGAAGAAGCCGCTGGCCGCGAGCGAGGTGATGAGCTCGTTCGCCCCTTCCCAGAAGTCCTCGATCATGACGCTGCCGTTCGCCGTCTCGATCAGCACGTCCAGCGAGTCGCCCTCGCCGTCGTGGTCGGCGGTCGTCACGGTGAAGCCGCTGAAGTCGTCCGTGTTGAATTGGAGCGTGTCGCGGTTGGCGAGGTTGAAGTCGCGCGCGCCCACTTCGGAGGCGATCACGTCGTCGCCGAAGCTGCCGCCGAACCGGAACCGGTCCCGCCCGGAACCGCCCGACAGGAAGTCGTCCCCGGCACCGCCGGTGATGGTGTCGTTGCCGGATTCGCCCTGGATCACGTCGTTGCCGTCGCCGCCGACCATCACGTCGTTGCCGGTGTCGCCGAAGAGCGAGTCGCTCTCCGTCCCGCCGTCGATCCGGTCGTTGCCGGCGCCGCCCTGGATGAAGTCGTTGCCCGCCTCGCCGGACAGCACGTCGTCGCCGCCGCCGGGCACCCCGACGCCGTCGTTGCGGTCGTCGCCGGAGATCGAGTCGTTCCCGTCGCCGCCGCGGATCGTGTCGTTCCCGAGGTCGCCGGCCAGGTTGTCGGCCCCGAGCCCGCCCAGCAGGGTGTCGTTGCCGAGATTGCCGTTCACGAAATCGTCGCCGTCACCGCCGTCGACCTCGTCGTTGCCGTCGTTGCCCGCGATGATGTCGTTGCCGGCGTTTCCGAACAGGCGATCCTGACCCGCGCCGCCGTTGACCCGGTCGACGCCGTCGCCGCCGTTGACCGTGTCGTTGCCGTCATCGCCGTTGAGCGTGTCGTCGCCCACGTCGCCGTTGATCGTGTCGTCGCCGGCGTCGCCGGACACCGTGTCGTCGCCGGCACCCGCCGAGATGGTGTCGTTGTCGGTCGCCTGATCGTCGGGATCGGTGGGATCGTCGGCGGTGTCGCCGTTGCCGCGGATATTGTCGTTGCCGTCGCCGCCGTTCAGCGTGTCGTCGCCCGACTGACCGAGCATCACGTCGTCGCCGGCATCGCCGGACACCGAGTCGTTGCCGTCGTTGCCGTTCAGCACGTCGTTGCCGTCGCCGCCCGTCACGGTGTCGTTGTCCGCGCCCGCCTGGACGAAGTCGGCGCCGGCGGCGCCGCGGATCGTGTCCGCGCCCTCGTCGCCGAGCAGCTCGTCATTGCCGTCGCCGCCGTCGAGCACGTCGTCGCCCGAGCCGCCGTCGAGCTGGTCGTCGCCCAGGTTGCCGGCCAGCGAGTCGTTGCCGGAGTCGCCGAACGCGAGATCGTCGCCGTCGCCGCCCGTGATCTGGTCGTTGCCGCCCTGGCCGAAGATCTGGTCGTCGCCCGAGCCGCCGTTGATCACGTCGTTACCGCCCTGCTCGCGGTCGTAGCGACTGCCGGTGTTGTAGGCGAAGTCCGGATCGGCGTCGCGCCCGCCGCGGGCGTTCAGGCCGTTGCCGGCGCCCATTCCCTCGTCGGAGGTGCGGCCACGGCTGTTGCCGTCGTCGCCGAACAGGATGTCATTGCCGGCGCCGCCGTCGATCGTGTCGACGCCCGTCGTGTTGGTGCCGCCCTCGGCATAGTCGTCGCCGTCGCCGCCCGAGATCGTGTCGGCGCCCGACTGGCCGAACAGGTCGTCGGCGCCCAGGCCGCCCGACAGCGCGTCGTTGCCGTCGCCGCCGATCACGCGGTCGTCGCCCGCCTCGCCGTCGACGACGTCGTTGTCGGCGCCGCCGTGCAGGAAGTCGTCGCCGCCCGCGCCGAACAGCTGGTCGTTGCCCGCGCCGCCGAGCAGCGTGTCGGCCCCGTCGGCCGAGGTGATCTGGCTGACGGTGGTCGCCGCGCCCGGACCGGTGGTGACGGCGGTGATCTTGTCGCCGAAGAT
>DASVSW010000086.1:0-5710 GCA_036387895.1 Sphingomonas sp. | reverse complement strand
GCAGCCGCGCGCGGCCGCCAGCGCCTCGGCCCGGGCCATGATCGTCGCGCCCACCGACATGCCGCGCAGCTCCTCCGGAACGAACAGCAGTTCGATCTTGAGCCAGCGGAAGACCGTCGCTCCCCATAGGCCGCCGACCGTGGCGCCCGCTTCGTCCCTGAGCAGGACCGCGAGCGGGCCGACGACGCCCGGCTCGGCATGTCGGCGGTTGAACGCCGCGAGCGGCGCGAGGATCGCCGTGCGATCCGCGTCGTCGGGCTGCTCCGGGACGTGAAGCGCCGGGGTCAGATGGCGGTCCACTCGTTGGGCGCGACGGGGCGGCCACCCCAGCGAAAGGAAGCGGTGCGGCAGGCGGGATCGGCCTCGATCCTGAGCGCCACCAAGCCGCCATAGCCGGGATGGCCCCGCGGATCGATCCACCAGCCGGCGGACCCGTCCCACAACTTCACCTCGTCCGCGCCGACCAGCACCGCGTTGCCCTCGTGATAGATGGCGTCGCCGTCGATCCAGTGGTCCGACACGCTCTTTTCGCCCCAGTTGGCGCGCCACGACACGGCGGCGTCGGCGCTGTAGCGCTGGACGAACTGCGCGCGGAAAGCCGGGACGCCCCGCGCGACGAACGCCTCATGCGCCATCGCCGCATGGACGCCGCAATCGACGGTCCTGGCGTCCACCGCCTCGCACCAGTGGATCGGCCAGGCCGACGGCCCCCAAGCGCTGTGCTCGCGCATCCAGCGCGGACCGGTGAGGACGTCGCCGCCGTTCAGCTGCGCGAAGTCGAACGCGAGAAGCCATTCGTGCGCGATGTCGCAGCAGGGCGCACCGTGGTGCGAGATCCGGCTGTTCGGGAAATCCAGCCACTTGCCGCCGGGCGAGCCGGCGGGCGCGGCGAGGTCGACCTCCTCGCCGCAACGGCCGTCCGCCGCTTGGGCGTCCGGCTTATCCTCGGCCAAATACATAGGACATGCTCCTGTCGTAACCGCCGGCGTCGCAGAAGATCAGGAGGTCGCCGGCGCGGGTCCCCTCCGGCAGCTGGACGTTGCGCGCGATGATGTCGTGCTCCATGCAGAGCCGGCCCATCAGAAACGTCTTGCCGCGGCCGAGCGGCTGCAGCGCGCCGGTCGTCCCGCACTGGCGGACCATGCGGTGCGGCTGCCAGAAATGCATGGGGATCTCGGCGATCGACGCGTCCACGACCGCCTCCACCATGCCTTCCTCATGCTCCTGGATCTCCAGGATGCGCATGGCGAGCGCCATGGAGGGCTGCGCCAACGCCTTGCCGGGCTCCGACGCGATCTGATGGACACCCGGCAGCATCGCGCGGACGAGCTCCACGGCGTGCGCGATCTTGGACGTCTCGTCCGCGTGCCAGTCGTCGGGGTACCAGCCGCCGCCCATGTCGAGCATCTCGATCGTGCGGCCGGTGAGCTTCTCGATAGAGCGGCACCATTTCAGCATGGACTCGAACAGGTGCCACCATTGCGCCACGCCCACATGGCTCGACGCCATGTGGAAATGCACGGCGAACGCGCTGTCGGTCGGCAGGCGCTTCACCGCCGCGACGAGCTTGCCGAACGTCGTCGGGCTGTCGAGCGGGATGCCGAAGCGCGACACGATGTTGGGCGTTCGGATACGGATGCCGATATGCTTGGCCGACATCTCGCCCGCCGCCACCGCCGCGACGACGCGGTCGAGGTCGGCGACGCTGTCGCAGAAGACCGCGTGCATCGTCTCGCGCGGCATCAGGCCTTGGGGCCACCATTTGCCGGGGCCGTTCAGGATCACCTGGTCGGCGCGGAAGCCGACCTCGATCGCCGAACGCACCTCGCCGAGGCTGATCGCCTCCGCGTAGAAGCCGTGGTCGAGCGCGAGCCTCATCAGGCGCTTGTCGGGATTGGTCTTGATCGAATATCCGCTGATCACCTCGACCTCGTTGGTGCTCAGACGGTGAGCGCGGTCGGCGGCTTGGCGGAACAGGCCGGCGGCGGTCGACTCCATGTAGATGTATTCGGGCGTCGGCATCGCGTCGAAGTCCTGCGCCGCGATATCGGCGATGAAGCTGTCGGGCAGCACGGCGCGGCCCGTCGGCGGCTCGACCCCGTCGCGATCGAGCGCGACCTGAAGCATGTCGGGATCGAGCTCGTGAAGCCGCGCGGCGAGCGCGGTCAGACCCGAAGGGTGCTTCATCGAATGGCCGACCGCGCCCGCGAACGGCTCGGGAAGCGGCGGGAGCGGGTATTCGGGGCGCACGGGCACCTCGAGCACGACGCGCGTGAACTCGGCCGAGCGCGCGGGCGCGGCTTCCGCCTTCGCGCCGCTCGCCGCCTCGACCAGCAGCGCCGGGAGGTTGTGGCCGGCGATCGTCGCGCCATGCACCCAGGCGGGGAAGCGCGGGTTCATTTCGATGAGCCAGAGCTGGCCGGACGCGTCCCGCACCATCTCCAGCTCGCCGCCGCCCGTCCAGTTCGTGTCGCGCACCATACGGCGTAGCGGGTCCAGGAACGACGCCGGCACTTGCGACACGTCGCCGGCCCAAGTCTTGCCCTCGGGCGTGATGTCGCGCTTGCGCATGCTGACCGCGCCCAGGAGCTCGCCCTTGTAGGCGGAAAGCATGACCGACTCCTCGTGACCGCTGACATGCGCCTGGAGGAACAGCTTCTCGGTCGACCACACCTTGGCGAGCGCCGCGCGCACGGCGGTGAACGCGTCCCAGGTCGGCGTGCGGGACGCGTCGTAATAGGGACCCTTCAGCCACACGCGCCAATCGTGCGCGCGGCAGAAGGCGTGCAGATCCCAGTCGCTATGCTCCGTCGACAGGAAGGGAGGGACGCGGATCGGCAACCCCGCCGCCGCCTCCACGACGGGCTTGGTGATCCGCTTGATCCCGGCCATGGGCGGCGCCAGCAGATTGGGATGGCCGTCGGGGAAGACGCTCGCCAGCCACATCGCCTCGAGATCGCTGCCCGAGATCCAGAAGCCGCCCTCGTCGAGCGCGGTGCGGACCTTCTCGGCGTAGCTCGTCAGGTCGAGCTCGCCCCAGGGGCGCTGGACCCAAAGTTCGTCGAGCTCGTCGAAATGGATGCCCGACACGCGGTTGGAATAGTCGACGCCGACCAGCGTCGCGGAAGGATAGCCCGCGCGCAGCGAGCGGATGATGCCGACGCCGGGCTGCGGGTTCCCGCCGGCGTATAACCCACTCACGTAAATCAGCATGCCGGGTTCCAAGGTGAGGCCCGGCGAGCCGCGAGGCTCCTGCGAGCGGCGCAAGCCAACAAGGCGAAAGCGGAAGTGCGGCACTTATTTAAAAGATTAAAAACCTTCGCGATAACTGAGGTTAAGTATTGAAAAGAAACATTTTACCTGGATCATCTCGTAGCTGTCGCGCGTTGGGCGAGGTTTCCGTCTGCGCAAAGCGATTTCATGATCGAGCCCCGATATCCGAGCTACAAGAACCTCGATCCGTTCATCGACGTGGAGCGGTTGATCGGCCTCGACGCGTTCATCGCCGGCCGGCTGCGGGCGCGATTGGCCGCCGCCCGGGACCGGCGCTTCTACACGGGGCCGTTCATCTTGGACGCCGACGCGCCGGTGCGGCCCGGGTCGCGCATGGTCGCGCTGTCCCGCTCACGCGCGCCGGAGAACTATTACGATCTCGACCGCGCGGAATTGTGGGAGCCGACCGAGGAGGCGGACGAGTTCGCGCCTTTGATGGACTTCATCGCGACGCTGCCCTTCGCCGCGACCGCCCGGATGCTGATCATGTACGACGGCGAGGGACGCGCGGTGTCGGCGCACAAGGATCACGACAGCCCCGAGCTCTGCCACGAGTTCATCTGGTTCCGGACCAATTTGGGCAAGCCCTTCTACATGCTCGATCCGGGCACGGGCGAGCGGCTGGACGTCGGGGGCCACGCTGCCTGGTTCGACACCGTGAACCAGTTCCACGGCGCGGACGCCACGGGCGAGCTGTCGTTCAGCATCCGGGTGGATGGCGTGTTCAGCGACGCGTTCCGAGCGCGAATCCCTTTTCCGGCGGCGAACCGGGCGGCCGCACCGTCGTTGTGGGCGGCGGCGGATCGACGCGGCGGACCATGATCCGGGGTGCGGCGGTACCCGTCACGAGGATCGGACGGACAGGACGAAGCTGATGGAGTTCGAGGGCAAGGTGGCGATGGTGACGGGCGCGGGTTCCGGCATCGGCAAGGCGGTCGCGCTTCGGCTCGCGGCGCAGCGCTGCGCGGTCGGCGTGCTGACGCGCACGGCCGAGGAGGCCGAGCACGTGGCCGTCGAGATACGGAGCGCCGGAGGGCGCGCGCTCCCGCTCGTCGCCGACGTGTCGCTGGAGGAGGGCGTGAAGGCGGCCACGGCCGACCTGGTGCGCGAATACGGTCGGCTCGACCATGTGTTCGCCAACGCCGGCATCAACGGCGTATGGGCGCCCATCGACGAGATCGGCCCGGACGAGTGGGACCGGACCATCAACACCAACCTGCGAGGGACCTATCTGACGCTGCACTACGGCGTGCCGCATCTGAAGCGCATGGGCGGGGGCTCGATCGTCATCACCTCGTCGGTGAACGGCACGCGCGTCTTCTCCAATGCGGGAGTCACCGCGTATAGCTGCACGAAGGCGGCGCAGGTCGCGATGGCCAAGATGCTCGCGTTGGAACTGGCGAAGTTCCGCATCCGCGTGAACGTCGTCTGCCCCGGCGCGATCGAGACTTCCATCGAGGACAGCACCACGCATCGCGACCCCGGCGTGGCGGGCGAGCCGGTCGACTATCCGGAGGGTCGGATCCCGCTGACCGACGGCGAGCCGGGCACCGCGGACGAGGTCGCGGATCTGGTGCTGTTCTTGTTGTCGGACCGCGCCCGGCACATCAGCGGCACCCCCGTCTGGATCGACGGGGCCGAGTCGTTGCTGGTCGGTTGACGAACCGTGCAGCCGCGGACCGCTCACCTGATCGAGATGCTCCTGCCGCTCGCCTCCAACGAAGGCGAGCCGTTCGGACGCGCCCTGTACGACATGGTGCGCGACGAGCTTTTGTCGCGATTCGGCGGCGTCACGATGTTCTCGCGCAGTCCGGCCGAGGGATCATGGGCGGGCGGCGCGGGAGAGGGCGCCTCGCGCGACCGGGTCATCAGCGTCGAGGTGATGGCGGACGACATCGATCCGGACTGGTGGTCCGCGTACCGGGTCGGCCTTGAACGTCGCTTCGGCCAGGAGAGCATCGTGGTGCGCGCCTCCGAGGTGACGCTGCTCTGAGGATCGCACCCCAGGGCGGGCCGGACGTCCCGATCGGAAACGCGTTAACCTTTGTTTAGACTACGTTTTTTGAAGCAACCAATCGAGGCGCGGCCTGTTCGGATGGCTCTCCCGTAAGCGTGGAGCGAGCACCAGCAGTCCGATCGCTACCGGACGGGCCGCCGGACAGGTTCAGGCGGCACGGCGTCGCGACCGCGATCGCGCTCGACCGCGCCGTCGTGCATCAGGATAACCGGACATGCTTCATCTTCATTTCGGCGCGGGACGGCTCGGTCTTGGTCTGGTCGGGCCGGCGTTCGCCAGGAGCGGGTCCGAACTGCACCTGTTCAACCGTGCGACGTCCGGCGACAACGCGACCGGTAGCACCTCGCTCGGCGCGGCGCGGCGCAACGAGCTGCTCGGCGCGCATCCGTCCCGGCGTTACCATGTCGAGAAGCCGGGCGG
>DASVSW010000085.1:0-5512 GCA_036387895.1 Sphingomonas sp. | reverse complement strand
CGCGCTCGACCCCGCGCGCATGTTCCGCCTGCCGGAAGGGCGCAGCTTCGCCGAGGGCGCGTCGCTGGTCCTGACCTATGGCACGACGATCCACGCGCTGCTCGACCGCGGCAAACTTAAAGAAGGGCAGACGCTGCTCGTGCTCGGCGCCGCCGGCGGCGTCGGCCTGGCGGCGGTCGAACTCGGCAAGGCGTTCGGCGCGCGCGTCGTCGCCGCCGTCTCGTCGGAGGAGAAGGCGCAGGCCGCGCGCGAGGCCGGGGCCGACGAGACGCTGGTCTACGCCCGCGCGCCCTTCGACAAGGAGCAGTCGAAAGCGCTGGCGGACCGGTTCAAGGCCGCGGTCGGCCCGAACGGCGCGGACGTGGTCTACGACCCCGTCGGCGGCGACTACGCCGAGCCCGCGCTCCGCTCGATCGCCTGGGAGGGGCGCTACCTCGTCGTCGGCTTCCCCGCCGGCATCCCCAAGCTCGCGCTCAACCTCACGCTGCTGAAGAGCTGCGACGTGTGCGGCGTCTTCTGGGGCGCCTTCGCGGCGCGCGACCCGGAAGGAAACCAGGCGCATATCGACCATCTGTTCCGCCTGTGGGAGCAGGGCCGCATCCACCCGCGCGTCACCGAGACCTTCCCTCTCGAGCGCGGCGGCGACGCCATCGCCAAGATGGCCCGGCGCGAAGCGATCGGCAAACTGGTCGTCGAGATGTGACGCCCGAGCCGTGGGATTTCGGCGAGGGGCTCAGCGGCTATCGCTGGCGCGCCGCCGATCCGCGCGCGACGCTGCTCCTCCAGCACGGCTACGGCGAATACGCCGGCCGCTACGTCGGCCGCTACCATCGCCTGATCCCGAACCTCGTCGAGCGCGGCTTCGACGTGCACGCCTTCGACGCCGAGGGCCACGGCGGGTCGCCGGGCGAGCGAGGGCTGGTCGACGTCGAGCGCACGGTCTTGGCCCATCTCGCCGCGCGTCGCCGGCTGCGCGGCCGCCCGCTGTTCCTCCTCGGCCATTCGCTGGGCGGCCTCGTCGCCGCCGCCAGCGTCGCGCGCGAGCCGGCGGGCGTCGCCGGCGTGATCTTAAGCGCGCCCGCGCTGCTCATCCGGACCAACCCCGTCCTCCGCCGCCTCGCCCCCATGCTCGCCCGCTTCGCGCCGCGCCTCGGCGTCCAGCCGCCGCTCGACCCGTCCGGGATCTCGCGGCTGGAAGAGGAGGTCGCGGCCTATCGCACCGACCCCGCCCTCTACCGCGGCAAGCTCCCGGCGCTCACCGGCGCCACGGCGCTGGCCGTCTCGGAGCACGGGTGGGATCGCTACCCCCGATGGGACACGCCGACCCTCGTCGTCCACGGCGAAGCCGACAGCTTCACCGATCCGGAGGGCAGCCGCCGCTTCGTGGGCGCGATCCGCTCGGCGGACAAGGAGTTGATCGCCGTTCCCGACGGCCGTCACGAGTTGCTCAACGACGCCGACCGCGACCGGGTGCTCGCGGCGGTCCTCGCCTGGCTCTCGGCGCGGGCGGTCGGCTGACGCGCCGGTTGCGCGCTCCCGACCCGCGTCGTATCCCGCGCACGACAGATCAGGGGACGTGCATGACCAGCTTCGACGACCGCGAGCGATCCTTCGAAACCAAGTTCGCGCGCGACGAGGAGATGGCGTTCCGGGTCACCGCGCGGCGCAACAAGCTCGTCGCGCACTGGGCGGCCGAGCGGATGAAGCTCACGCCCGCCGAGACCGAGTCCTACGCCAGCGACGTGGTGCGCTCCGATTTCGAGGAGGGCGGCGACGACGACGTCACGCGCAAGGTGTTCGGCGACCTGACGGCGGCCGGCGTCGACGTGACCGAAGCCGACGTCCGCCGCGCGCTCGACGAGAAGATGGTCGAGGCCCGCCGCCAGCTGATGGAGTCGAACTGACCATGGCGATGCCGGCCGACGAGATCGAGGCGCTGATCAAGCAGGCCATCCCCGACGCGGAGGTGGAGATCACCGACCTCGCCGGCGACGGCGACCATTACGCCGCGCGCGTCACGGCGCGCTCCTTCGCCGGCATGAGCCGCGTGGCGCAGACGCGCGCGGTGTACGCGGCCCTTGGCGGACGGATGGGCACGACCCTACATGCGCTGCAGTTGACCACCTCGGTCCCGAAGGATTGACGCACATGACCGATCAGGCCGCGCACGACCGCATCGACTCCATGGTGAAGGCGAGCCCCGTGCTCCTCTTCATGAAGGGCACGCCGCTCTTCCCGCAATGCGGCTTCTCCAGCCGCGCCGTCGCCATCCTCCAGCATCTGGAGGTGGAGTTCGAGTCGGTTGACGTGCTCCAGGACCAGGGCGTCCGTCAGGGCATCAAGGCGTACAGCGACTGGCCGACCATCCCCCAGCTCTACGTCGACGGCGAGTTCGTCGGCGGGTCGGACATCATGATGGAGATGTACGAATCGGGCGAGCTCGGCCAGCTGCTGCAGAAATCAAAAGCAGCTTAGGCTTCTCTCATCCTCCGTCATGCTGAACTCGTTTCAGCATCCATGGTCGTCCATGCGACTCCGGCTCGGTCGCACGTACCACGCTGGAGCATGAGACAAGTCGGCGCCCGCACCGCCGAAGCATAGACTCTTACGGTGTCCCCGCGCAGGCGGTGACCCAGAGCGCGACACGCGACGCCTGCCGCTCTGGGCTCCCGCCTTCGCGGGAGCACCGGGAAGGTGGCGATCCGGACGGCTTACATGCTCGACGTGGACGAGCGCCGAACGAGTCCAGCCTACCGGAACCTGGGACCGCCCTACCTGTACCCCCGCCTAATCGTCGGTTCGGACCCGGTTCAGCCCTCCGCGCGTAGTGCGCCGCGATGCTTCTGGAGACCGCACCCCGTGGCGCGGACGCGCGCCCGTTGCTCGTCTGCGACCTGACGCAGAGCTGGTCGCCCGCCGGCGGCGGCGGCATCAGCACCTACCTCCGCGAGAAGCGCGACCATGTGCTGAACCGCACGCCGCACCACCTGCTGCAGATCGTGCCCGGCGAGCGGGATCAAGTGACCGTCAACGGGCGCCACGTCTTCGCCGAGGTGGCCGCCGACACCGTTCGCGGCAGCCCCAATTACCGCTTCATCCTGCGCACCTCCAAGGTGCGCGAGATCCTCGCGCGCTACCGGCCCGACCTCATCGAGTCGCTCTGCCCTTATGTCCTGCCCTGGACCGCGATCGAGCATCGCCGCCGCTTTCCGGAAACGGCGCTGGTCGCGGGATACCGCACCGACTTCCCCGAAGCGCATGTCCACCGCGTCGGGCGGGTCTGGTTCGGCGAGACGCTGGGCCGTTTCTGCCGGTCGCTCATCTACGGCTACGCCCAGGTCACCTATCGCGAGTTCGACCGGGTCTACACGCTGGGGCAGGACGCGCGCGACGCGCTCGCCCGGCGCGGCGTGACGCGGACCGACATACTCCCGCTCGGGGTCGACACGACGCTGTTCCACCCCGACCGGCGCGATCCCCGATACCGCGCGGCGCTGGGGCTGCCCGGCGACGGTCCGCTGCTCGTCTACGCCGGCCGCCTCGACAACGAGAAGCGCGCCGACCGCCTCGTCGAGATGTTCCGCCGCCTGCCGCCGCCGCTAGGCGCGGCGATGGTCATGATCGGCGACGGCAAGCTCCGCAACGCGCTGGTCGAGCGGGCGAGGAGCCTGCCCATCGCCTTTCCCGGCTTCGAGCCCGATCGCGCCGGGCTAGCCCGCGCGCTCGCCTCGGCCGACGTCTACGTGTCCGCCATGGCCGACGAGACGTTCGGCATCTCGGTGCTGGAGGCGCAGGCCGCCGGGCTGCCGGTCGTCGGCGTGGCGTCGGGCGCGATGCCCGCGCGCGTCCCGTCGGGGCTGGGGCGGCTCGGCGCTGTGGACGACGTCGACGCCATGGCCGCCAACGTGCTCGCGGTCGTCGCCGACGGTCCCGCCGCGATCGGCCGCGCGGCGCGCGCGCATGTCGAGGAGCGGTTCAGCTGGACCGCGACCTTCGACCGGCTGTTCGGCGAGATCTACCCCAAGGCGCTGGCCCGCGCCGCGACGCGCGCGCCGACGGCGCGTCGGTCCGTGGTGGGAAGGGAAGCGCTGGCCGGGTGAGGGCGGGTCGACGCGAGACCGGAGTAGCTGTCGACCCGCCCTGCTGAAGCGGTACGCCTGAGCGCACCCGATCATATGCAGAGCGCGTGCCAGAGGCGGCGGATCGCGGCATTCCGCGGCTTACGACGGTTAACGCGCGGCCGGGGCTCCTCGCGTTTGTAAATTTCGCCGACGATCGGACGCGACCGATCGAACTCTCGTCTCGACACTATTGACTACACCCGTAATCACATGCGATTACGCCCGTAGTCAGTACAGGAGCGAGTCGTGGCCGAACGGATCAGCGATGCGGAGCACGCCGTCATGGAGGTGCTCTGGAACGAGTCGCCCCTGACCGCGCAGGAGGTCGTCGAGCGCGTCGATCCCGGGCGCGGCTGGAGCGCGAACACCGTCAAGACGCTGCTCGGCCGGTTGCTCGCCAAGAACGCCATCTCGGCGCAGGAGGACGGGCGCCGCTACCTCTACCGTCCCGCCGTCCAGCGCGAGGACTATGTCGCCGGCGAGTCGCAGCGATTGATCGACCGGCTGTTCGGCGGCAAGCTCACCCCGCTCGTCGCCCATCTCGCCGAGCGCGACCAGCTCTCCGCCCGCGACATCGCGGACATCGAGGCCCTGCTGAAGGAGCTCAAGAAATGATCTCCTGTCCCGTCGACACCCTGATCGCCTCCGCGCTGCTGATGGCGGTGGTGCTCCTGATCCGCGTGCCCGTGCGCCGGGCGTTCGGCCCCTCGGTCGCTTATGCGCTCTGGGCGCTGCCCGCGATCCGAATGGTCCTGCCGCCCTTGCCCGAAGAGCTGCGCCAGGGCGGGGCCACTCCGATCACGCAAGCGAGCGAGCTCGTCTACGCCGCCATGGCGGCGCCCGCGCCGGTCGCGGCGCCCGTGATCGAGGGCGTCGACTGGAACGCGTTCGCCGTGTTCGCCTGGGCGGTGGTGGCGGGCGGCTTCCTCCTCTTCCACCTGGGCCAATACGCCCTCTTCCGCACCCGGCTGCTGCGCCGCGCCTGCGCCTTCGACCGCGTCGGCGGCGTGCGGATCGTGCTCAGCCCCGAAGCGCCCGGCCCGCTCGCGTTCGGCGTGCTCAGCCGATACGTCGCGCTCCCCGCCGATCTCGACAGCCGCTACGACGCCGACGAGCAGGCGTTGGCGCTGGCCCATGAACTCGGCCACCATGCTCGCGGCGACCTCGTCGCGAACTGGGTCGCGCTCGGCGTGCTGGCGCTCCACTGGTGGAACCCGATCGCCTGGGCCGCGCACCGCGCCTTCCGCGCCGACCAGGAGCTGGCGAACGACGCCCGTGTGCTGCGCGAGCGCGGACACGACGCCGCCCACGCCTATGCCTGCGCGATCCTCAAGGCGGCGCATGGCGGCGCGATCGCGGCGGCCTGCCATCTCCACACCATCGACGACCTG
>DASVSW010000084.1:0-4591 GCA_036387895.1 Sphingomonas sp. | reverse complement strand
CCTATGACGATTTCCAGGTGACGATCACCGACGCCACAGGCCGCGCCACGACGCAGAGCGCGGGCCAGGCGAACAATCTGGGCGTGGAGCTGGAGGCGACCTATGCCTTCGGGCGCGTCTTCTCGGTGTTCGGATCGTTCGCCTATCTGGAGGGCGGGATCGAGGACGACCCGGCCAACGGCGTGTTCGCGGGCAACCGCTTCCGCCTCCAGCCGGAGACCACGGCGTCGCTCGGCGCGACGCTCCGGCTGCCGGTCGGCGGGTTCGAGTTCTACGCGACGCCGACCGCGACCTACCGGTCCAAGGTGTTCTTCGAGCTCCCCAACCGCGAGGCGATCTCCCAGGACGGGTTCACGCTCGTCAACCTGCGTGCCGGGATCGAGGGGCCGGGGAACCGCTGGTTCGTGGGCGGCTTCGCGCGCAACCTGGGCGACGAGAAGTATCTGATCGACGCGGGCAACACGGGCGGCGGCTTCGGCGTGCCGACGTACATCGCCGGCGAGCCGCGCTTCTACGGGATCGAGGCGGGGGTGCGGTTCTAGTCTTCGATCCGCTCGCGCGGATGCGGCACCGGCCCGCTCCCCCACCCGGCCGCCCATCCAGGATACGCTGTGGGCGGCCGGGTAGGGGAGCGGGCCGGCGCCGCGCTGTTTCAGCGAAGCTGAGACAGCCTGACCGTCAAAGCAGCAACTCTTGGGCCGTCGCGCGGCCGACATGGCCGCCGCCCCGCCGGCGGGCGTATTCCGTCTCGGCGGTGTGGCGGACGTCGGGATCGCGGTCGGTGAGGAAACCGGCCAGGCTCTCCTCCGTGATCTCGCGCCAGTCCTTGCCGCGGTCGGGGCCGTAGCGGACGCGGGGCAGCAGGCCGGGCTCGGCGGACCAGGCGAGGAGCTGCGCCAGGCTCGCCTCGTTGAGCATGTCGCGCAGGTGGTGCGCGGTCACGTAGGCGTCGGGAAAGGCGCGGTGGGCGGGCAGCCCGCGCTCGTGGACCAGGCCGTGCGGTTTCCGCCAGTAGCGCAGCACCTGGTTCGAGAAAGCGGGGCTGTCGGGCCAGAGCCGGAGAGCGCATTTCCAGGTGCAGATCCACCGGGCGTCGCGGGTCAGCGACGCCGTGCAATATTGCTGCTCGAAGTCGGACCGGTGGGCCGCGAGCGCGAGCCGGCGCGGCCAAGGGTCGAGGATCGGGCGCGCCACGTCGTGCCAATAGGGCGCGTCCGCCACGTCGACGTCGCGGATGTGGTGGATCGCTTCCGTGATCGGCGGGATCGGGCGGCCGGGGTTGACGAGCGTCTGCCCGCCCTCGCCATGGAGCTCCCAGCGGCCGTCCTCGCCGAGGGCCACGTCCTGCCAACCGATCTCGCACACGGCGTGCGCAGGCGGCGCGTTGCCGGTGGTCTCGAGATCCACGACGCGGACGATCTGGGGCAGGGGCTTGGGACGCATCGACCCCGATATGGGCGGATCGGCGGGATTATCCAGCCAGCGCGGGCGTTTCGGTCATCCCGGAGTCGAACTCGCGGACGCCGCGACGATGCCGCGCGCGCTCGACCAGGCCGCGCAGGCCTTCACGCCGGTCGGTCGCCATGGGAACGTCGCGCAGCACGAAGGCGCCGCCACCCGTGGAGGGGTCGGAGGAGGTGAGCGCGATGGTGCCGATGCCGGTCATCTGGTTGATGAGGGAGAACTGCAGCCGCACGTCCTTCACGCGGTAGAGCTCGATCTCGTCGACGGTCTTGATGAAGATGCCGCGGCGCACGATCAGCCGCTGGTCGGTGACGTCATACTGGCTGCTGACGTTCTGCAGCCAGCGGACGCCCAGGATGACCAGCCCCACGCCGACCGGGCAGAGGAGCAGCGTCCCCCAACCGGCGAGGCTCCCGAACAGCCAGCGGGCGGTGGACGACCGGAAGCTGTCGATCTGGCGTTCCTGAGGGTAGTCCATGGGCGAAAGCGTAAGGGAGGCAGCGTGGCTGTCAATCGGCGGGACGGTCCACGCCGCTGGCGGCGAGCGCCGCGTCGACCTGGGCCATTAAGCGGGCGAGCGCGGCGTCGTCCCGCGCTTCGGCGCGGACGACCAGGAGCGGCTCGGTGTTGGACGCCCGGAGGAGCCACCAGCCGTCCGGGGTCGTGACGCGGACGCCGTCGACCCGGTCGATCGCGGCGCCGTCGGCCTGGAGCCTCGCGACCGCCTCGTCGACGACGGTGAGGCGGCGGGCGGGATCGACGGGGAAGCGCAGCTCGGGCGTAGCGTGGTACTGCGGCAGCGCGTCGACTAGGTCGGCGAGCGTCCGGCCGCTCCCGGACAGCGCCTCCAGCAGGCGGACGGCGGCGTATTGGGCGTCGTCGAAGCCGTACCAGCGATGCGCGAAGAACAGGTGGCCGGAGAGCTCGCCCGCGAGCGGCGCATCCTCGTCGAGCATCTTGGACGCGATCGAGCTGTGGCCCGACTTCCACATCAGCCCGCGGCCGCCCAGCTCGCGCACCCGGTCGAAGAGCGCGGCGGACGACTTCACGTCGGCGATGACGCAAGCGCCTGGCAGTTCGCGCAGCACCGGCTCGGCAAGGAGCGCCAGCAGCAGGTCGGCGCGGACCACGCGACCAAGCCCGTCCACCGCGCCGATCCGGTCGCCGTCGCCGTCGAAGGCGAAGCCGCAGTCGAGGCCGCGGTCGAGCACGAGGCGGCGGAGATCCGCAAGGTTCGCTTCGACGCTGGGGTCGGGGTGGTGGTTGGGGAAGCGGCCGTCCACGGCCGTGTGGAGCAGGTGGTGCTCGCCGGGCAGCCGCGCCGCCAGCCGCTCGACCACGGGGCCGGCGGCGCCGTTGCCCGCGTCCCAACCGACGCGGAACGGGGCGACGCGGCTGTCGCGCAGCAGCCGGTCGACATAGGCGTCGCAGGCCTCCGCATCGCGGACCGATCCGGCGCCGCTCGTCCAGTCGCCCGCTTTCGCCAGGCGCGCAAGATCCTGGATATCGGGGCCGAAGAAGGAGCGGCGGGCGAGCTTGAGCTTGAAGCCGTTGTCGCCGACGGGGTTGTGGCTGCCCGTCACCTGGACGCCGCCGTCGACGCCCAGCTCGGCTTCGGCGGAGTAGAGCATCGGCGTCGGGCCGAGGCCGATCCGCACCACGTCGACGCCGCCAGCCGTCAGACCGTCGACCAGCGCCGCCTCCAGCTCGGGCGAGGAAAGGCGGCCGTCGCGACCGACCGCGACGCTGGAGCCGCCCGCGCGGCGGACACGGGTCGCGAAGCTGCGACCGACGGCGCGGGCGTCGTCGGGGCCGAGCCGGTCGCCGACGGGGCCGCGGATGTCGTATTCGCGGAGGATCGAAGGGTGCAGGCGGTGGGTCATCGCGGGGTCATAGCGGGTCCCAAGCGGGTCGCCAGCAGCCTCTCGTCATCCCAGCGGAAGCTGGGATCGCGTGGTTCGCGCGGCGTGCGGCCTCGGCCAGCGGCCCCAGCTTTCGCTGGGGTAACGACATTGGTTGAACGGAAGTGTTACCGAGCCCCGCGGCCAAGCAGCAGGTCGCGCGCGGCGTTAACGCGGCGCGCGAGCTCCGCCGACCCGCCTCGGTCGGGATGGACCTGGCCGACGAGGCGACGGTGCGCGGCGCGGATGGCGTCGGCGTCGGCGTCGGCCGGGACGCCGAGCAGCGCGCGCGCCTCGGCCTCGTTCAGCGAGACGCGCCCTTTGCGCGGCTTGCGGAGCAGCCACCAGACCGCCCAGATCACCAGGGCGGCGATGAGGAGCTTCACGCGGCGGCCTCGACCGGGGCGGCGGCGGGCGACCCGGACTCCGCGCCCGCTTCGGGCAGTTGCAGCCCCGCCATCATCTCGCGCAGCTCCTGGCGCGCGGCGACGTGGGAGAGGCCCATCGAGCCGAACTCCTTCGAGTCGATCATCGTCAGGCCGGCGGGGAAGAGTTCGCGGTAGATGACGCGCTCGCCCAGGCCCGGGATGATGCGGAAGCCGACCCGCCTGGCGAGCTGCGTCAGCGCGTCCGACACGCGGCGCATGTTGCGCGCTTCGATGTGCTGCAAGCGATTGCGCAGCACGACCCAGTCGATCGTGGCGCCGTCGGCGCGGGCGCGCTGTTTCCGCGCGTCCCATATCATCTCGGCGTAGAAGGAGGGGCGCTTCACCTCGTAGGTCTCGGCGTCGACCTGGCCGATCAGGTCGAAGTCGACGAAGCTGTCGTTCATGGGCGTGACCAGGGTGTTGGCGAGCGCCGCCGAGAGCCTGGCGAACGGATCGTCGCGGCCAGGCGTGTCGACGATCAGGAAGTCGGACCCTTCCGACATCTCGTGCCACAGCTCCTCGAACACCGTGTCGGTCTTGCCGTCATGGGTGGCATGGCGCGGCATGGGGAGCTCGCGGCCGGTGCGGCGGATCGTGTCGGCGCGGTTGTCGAGATAGCGGCCGACGGTGCGCTGGCGATGGTCAAGGTCGAGGCACGCGACGCGCGCGCCCTTGGCGGCGAGCGCGATGGCGACATGGACGGCGGTGGTCGACTTGCCGGTGCCGCCTTTCTCGTTGGCGAAGACGATGACGTGCGGGCTGCCCACTTGCATGAAAACCTTGGTTGATCAGCTGTTC
>DASVSW010000083.1:0-1948 GCA_036387895.1 Sphingomonas sp. | reverse complement strand
CGAAAAGGCGATGCGCGACCTCGACGCCGACTGGCTCCAGCGCAACTTCCTGGTCAACGCGGTCGGGCCGGCGCTCGTCGCGAAGCACTTCCTGCCGCTCCTCCCCCGCGCCCGCCGCGCGGTGTTCGCCGCCCTGTCGGCGCGCGTCGGGTCGATCTCGGACAACAATCTGGGCGGCTGGTACGGCTACCGCGCTTCGAAGGCGGCGCTGAACCAGCTGATCCGTACGCTCGCGATCGAGGAACGCCGTCGCAATCCGCAGGCGGTCGTCGTGGCGCTCCATCCCGGCACGGTCGACACCGACCTGTCGCGTCCGTTCCAGGGCAACGTCCAGCCCGGCCGCCTGTTCGCCCCCGACCGCGCCGCCGTCCAGCTCCTCGACGTCCTCGACGGCCTCAAGCCGGTGGACAGCGGCCGCTTGTTCGATTGGGAAGGCAAGCAGATCACGCCCTGACTCGAAGTTCCGACCCGTCCCTCGCGCGTACACGCGCACGCATGACACGCGCGTGACATCGGCGGCCCGAGCACCTACATCGGCCGTGTAACGAACCAGCCTGAAAGCAACTGATTTTGGCCGACGACACGACTCTCGCCGACCCCATCCAGTCCATCTCGATCGTCGACGAGATGAAGTCGAGCTACCTCGACTACGCCATGAGCGTGATCGTCGCGCGCGCGCTGCCCGACGTGCGCGACGGGTTGAAGCCCGTCCATCGCCGCATCCTCTATTCGGCCGCGGAGAGCGGCTTCGTCGCGGGCAAGCCTTATCGCAAGTCGGCCCGCATCGTCGGCGACGTCATGGGTAAGTACCACCCGCACGGCGACAGCGCGATCTACGACGCGCTGGCCCGCATGGCGCAGGACTGGTCGATGCGCGTGCCGCTGATCGACGGCCAGGGCAATTTCGGCTCGATGGACCCCGATCCGCCCGCCGCGATGCGCTACACCGAGGCGCGGCTGGCGCGTGTCGCGAACGCGCTGCTCGACGACCTCGACAAGGACACCGTCGACTTCCAGCCCAATTACGACGCTTCCGAGCGCGAGCCGCAGGTCCTCCCCGCCCAGTTCCCCAACCTGCTCGTCAACGGCGCGGGCGGCATCGCGGTCGGCATGGCGACCAACATCCCGCCGCATAATCTGGGCGAGGTGATCGACGCCTGCCTGGCGTACATCGAAGCCAGTCTGAGCGGGGGCGCGATCACCGTCGAGGAGCTGCAGGAGATCGTCCCCGGCCCCGACTTCCCGACGGGCGGCATCATACTCGGCCGCGCCGGCGCGCGCTCGGCCTACAACACCGGCCGCGGCTCGATCGTCGTCCGCTCGCGCCACGAGGTCGAGGAGACGCGGGGCGACCGCCGCTCGATCGTGCTGACCGAGATCCCCTATCAGCAGGGCAAGAACGCGCTGGTCGAGAAGATCGCGGAGGCCGCCAAGGAGAAGCGGATCGAGGGCGTCACCGACGTCCGCGACCTGTCGAACCGCGAGGGCGTCCGCATCGTCATCGACCTCAAGCGCGACGCGACGCCCGAGGTCGTGCTGAACCAGCTGTGGCGGCACACGCCGGCGCAGTCGAGCTTCTCGGCGAACATGCTCGCCATCCGCGGCGGCCGGCCGGAGCTGCTCAACCTCCGCGACATCATCCAGGCCTTCGTCCAGTTCCGCGAGCAGGTCATCACGCGGCGCGCCAAGTTCGAGCTCGCCAAAGCGCGCGACCGGGCGCACGTGTTGCTCGGCCTCGTCATCGCGGTCACCAACCTCGACGAGGTCGTGGCGCTGATCCGCGGGTCGCGGAGCCCCGCCGAGGCGCGCGAGAAGCTGCTGGCGCGCGACTGGCCGATCGCGGAGATCGCGTCCTATATCCGCCTCGTCGAGGCGGTCGAGCACGAGGTGGAGGGAGACACCTACCGCCTGTCCGACGCGCAGGTCCGCGCGATCCTGGAGCTTCGCC
>DASVSW010000082.1:0-14943 GCA_036387895.1 Sphingomonas sp. | reverse complement strand
AGGCGCTAGGGTCCCGGCGCAGTGGATATCTACCTTCCCATTGCCGGCAGTTCGGTCAACGCGCTGGTGATCATCGCGCTGGGCGGCGCCGTGGGGCTGCTATCGGGCATGTTCGGCGTTGGCGGCGGGTTCCTGACGACGCCGCTCCTGATCGTTTACGGCATCCCGCCCACCGTCGCCGCCGCCTCATCGGCGAGCCAGGTGACAGGCGCCAGCGTGTCGGGCGTGTTCGCGCATCTGAGGCGCGGGGGCGTCGACCTGAAGATGGGGGGCGTGCTCGTCGCGGGCGGCGCGCTGGGGTCGATCGCGGGTGCGGGCGCGTTCCGGCTGCTCCAGCGGACGGGGCAGACGGACACGGTGATCGCGATCGCCTATGTGCTGCTTTTGGGATCGATCGGCGGGCTGATGCTGCGCGAGTCGGTGCTGGCGATCGGGGCGGCGAAGGGCCGCATCGCCCCCCGACCGCGCAAGCGCCGCCACCATCCGCTGATCGCGGCGCTGCCGCTCCGCACGCGCTTCTACGCGTCCGGGCTCTACATCTCGCCATTGGCGCCCTTCCTTCTCGGCTTCTTCGTCGGCGTCCTCACCATCCTCTTGGGCGTCGGCGGCGGGTTCATCCTGGTGCCCGCCATGATCTACCTGCTCGGCATGGCGGCGGGCGTGGTGGTTGGCACCAGCCTGTTCCAGACCCTGTTCGTCACCGCGATCGCGACGCTCGTCCACGCGCTGACGACCGAGGCGGTGGACATCGTGCTGGCGGGCCTGCTCCTGATCGGATCGGTGACTGGCGCGCAGTTGGGCGCGCGGTTCGCGTCGCGGGTGAAGCCGGAATATCTGCGCCTCGCGCTGGCGCTGGTCGTGCTTGCGGTGGGCATGCGCATCCTCTTAGGACTGGTGTGGCGGCCGGAGGCGATCTTCACCGTCGAGCTCGCATGAGACGGCTCCTCATCGCCGCGGCCGCGCCGCTGCTGGGCGCCCAGGCGCCGCTGCTGGTGCCAGACGTGTCCCAACGCGAAGTGGAGATCGTCTACAGCTTCACGGGCGCGGAGCTGCTGCTGTTCGGCGCGATCGTCTATCCGGGCGGACGGCCGCCGCGCGGCGACGCGGCCACCGACATCGTAGTCGTGGTCAAGGGGCCGACCCAGTCGATCCGGCTGCGTCAGAAGCGCCGGGTCGCCGGCATCTGGGTCAACGCCGACGAGCTGCGCTACCGGTCCGCCCCCTCCTTCTACGCGGTCGCGTCGTCGCGCCCGATCGAGCGCATCGTCGACGAGCGCACCCGCGCCATCTACGAGCTCGGCCTGCGCAGCCTTCAGCTGTCGCCCGCCTCCAGCGCGCCGATCGAGGAGCAGGACCGATTCCAGCGCGGCCTGGTCGACCTCCGGCGGCGTACGGGGCTCTATTACGAGGCGCCGGACGCGGTCGAGATCACGGGCGGCGTGCTCTACCGCGCGCGCGTCCGGGTGCCGGCGCGCGTTCCCGTCGGGCGGTTCACCGCCGAGACCTTCCTGATCCGCGACGGCCGCGTGCTGGCGGCGGCGGTGCGCGACATCGAGATCCGCAAAGGCGGCTTCGAGCGCTTCGTCGCCAACGCCGCCGAGCGCGCGTCGCTGCTCTACGGGCTTGTCGCCGTCGCCTTGTCGGTCGGGATGGGCTGGTTCGCGGGTTGGGTCGCCGGCAGGCGCTGAACCGCCGCGACCCGAATATTTACTATTTCCGGGGCAAGGATGCGGTCCGTCCATCCCGGGAACCGTTCCGCCATGTCCTTCATGCCCACTGCCGACGCCTTCGACCGCAGCGCGCCGGCGTCGCCGCCCGCCTCCACGGGCGCGATCGGCTTCGTGATGGCGATCGCCGGCTCCAGCAGCCGCGCGGTGCTCGATCCCGTCGCGCTCGAGACGCTGATGGGCGCTTCCGACCCGGTGGTGTCGAATACGGGCCAGGTCGGCACGCAGATCAAGATGCGCGTGGGCGCGTCCTGGCTGGTCGCCAACGTCCGCAGCCTCCAGCTCGACCTCGCGACGGGCGACCGGATCATGGCCGACATCGATTTCCTGGGCGAAGGCGACGAGGAGCGGCTGACGGGCAAGCTCTACAATTTCCGCCGCGGCGTGACGCGTTATCCGACGCCCGGTTGCGAGGTGTTCCCGATCACGACCGCGGACCTGAAGCAGATCTACGCCGCCGACGACCGCGCGCATATCGAGATCGGCCATGTCTACCCGACCAAGGACATCCGCGCCGCGCTCTACGTCGACGCGATGCTGGGCAAGCATTTCGCGCTGGTGGGATCGACCGGCACCGGCAAGTCGACCAGCGCGGCGCTGATCCTCCACCGCATCTGCGATCTGGCCCCGCACGGCCACATCGTCATGATCGACCCGCACGGCGAGTATTCGGCCGCGTTCCGGGGCAACGGCGCGATCTTCGACGTCGGCAACCTCCAGCTCCCCTATTGGCTGATGAACTTCGAGGAGCATTGCGAGGTGTTCGTCACCACGTCCGGCTCCGAGAAGCAGATCGACGCGGACATCCTCGCCAAATGCCTGTTGGCGGCGCGCGGCAAGAACCGCCTCGGCCAGGGCATCGCGAAATTGACGGTCGACGCGCCCGTCCCCTATCTCCTCAGCGACCTCCTGAACCTGATCCAGCTCGAGATGGGCAAGATGGACCGGGCGGGCGACACCGCGCCCTATCAGCGGCTCCGCACCAAGATCGAGGAGATCAAGGCCGATCCGCGCTACGGCTTCATGTTCTCCGGCATGATGGTCGCGGACACCATGCCCAACTTCCTCCAGCGCATCTTCAGGCTGCCGGGCGAGGGCAAGCCGATCTCGATCATCGACGTGTCGGGCGTGCCGTCGGAGATCACGTCCACGGTGGTCGCGGTGCTGAGCCGCATGACGTTCGACTTCGCGATCTGGAGCCGCAACGAGCCAAAGCGCCCGATCCTGCTCGTCTGCGAGGAGGCGCACCGCTACGTGCCCCGCGACGACGACGGGTCGTCGGTCGGCCGCATCCTGAGCCGCATCGCCAAGGAAGGCCGTAAGTACGGCGTGAGCCTGGGGCTGATCACGCAGCGGCCGAGCGACCTGGCGGACGGCGTGCTCTCGCAGTGCGGCACCATCATCGCGATGCGCCTGAACAACGACCGCGACCAAGCCTTCGTGCGCGCCGCGATGCCCGAAGGCGCGCGCGGCTTCCTCGACTCGATCCCGGCCTTGCGCAACCGCGAGTGCATCATCTGCGGCGAGGGCGTCGCCATACCGATCCGCGTCGGTTTCGACGGGTTGGAGGAGAGCCGCCGCCCGGCGTCGAGCGACCCGCTCTTCTCCGAACTGTGGCGCGACGTCGGCGGCGAGGAGGGCATCATCCAGCGCACGGTCCAGAAATGGCGCGCGCAGGGGAAATGACGACGCCCGTCCGAAATTGACGACGTTGAACCGATACGCAGTGAAAACATGTCAACTTCGGGCGCTCGCGCGAACCCGTCATGCGCGGGCTTGAACGGCCGGAGCGGGCGCACGCGGGACGGGCCGGGTTCCGGCGATGCGGGCGGGAGGTGTCGGGTCGCATGTCGGGCTCCTGCGGTGATCGGAGCCTTGTCACATGACCATGCGGCGCGCTGTAGGACAGCGTTTTCGCGTCGGCGGTCGGCCCTCGCCTAGCGGGCGGCCACCGGCACCCGGAGCAGCGCTTCGGCGCGGGCGCGGAAGGCGCGCAAGGCCTCGCCCGACAGGCGGGTGACCCGGTCGAACGAGATGGAGCGCGGGTTCACCGGCCGGCCGTCGCGCCACACCTCCCAGTGGAGATGCGGGCCGGAGGACATGCCGGTCGACCCGACATGGCCGATCACCTCGCCGCGGCGCACGCGCTCGCCCGGGCCGACCGCGATCCGCGACAGGTGGCCATAGGCGCTGGACAGCCCTTGTCCGTGCGCCAGCTTGACGTAGTTGCCGTAGCCGCCGTTGCGGCCCGCGAACTGCACCACGCCGTCGACCGCCGCGTAGACGGGCGAGCCGTGCGGGGCGGCGATGTCGAGGCCCTTGTGGAGCCGGAGGAAGCCCAGGATCGGGTGGAGCCGGAAGCCGAAGCCCGACGAGATCCGGCCCGCGACCGGCATGCCCATATGGCCGCGCCGCTCCGACCGGCCGGCGCCGTCGAACCAGCCCTCCACGCCCTCCACGCCCTCCTCGCCGTCGTCGGCGGCGGAATGGCGGACGAGCTGCGTCCGGCGGTTCGCCTGCTCCAAGCCGGCGTAGAGGAGCTCGCCCAGACGGACCTCGCCCGTGGCGGCGCGCTTGCGCGCGACGATGAGGTCGAAGCGGTCGGACGCCTGGACGTCGCGGCCGACCGACAGGCGCGTCGCGAGCGCGCGGAGATAGCCTTCGACGGCCCGGGCCGGCGCGCCGGCGGCGCGCGCCGAGCGGTACAGGCTGGCGCCGACCAGTCCCTGGATCCGGAGCGGCGTCCGGTCCACCGCGATCGGCCGGCGTGTCAGCGCGAGCCCGCCCGCGGAACGGTCGATCGAGACGTCCATGTCGAAGCGCGCGCGTAGAGCCAGCCGGTCGAGCGGGCGCGGCGCCGTGCGGTCCGTGCGGCGGCCGAGCGTGACGGCGATGCGCGTCCCCGCTTCCAAAGCGTCGAGCGGGACGGCCTGCGACAGGAGCGCGGCGGCGGCCTGCGCGTCGCCGCGGCCGACGCCGGCGCGTTGGAGGACGCGGTCGAGCGAGTCGCCGTCGCCCAGCGTCGCCGCGAGCTCGATCGACGGGCGCTCGGGCGCATTGGCTAGCGGGCGCACCAGGTCGTTGGCGGCGAGCCGGCGACCGGTTCCCGACCCGAGGCCCAAGGGCGCGATGCCCAGCGTGCGCGCCTCGTCCCACTCCGCGCCCTCCAGCGGGGCGGGGACGTGGCCCGGCACGGGGCGCAGGTCGGGCGCGAAGGACAGGGCGAGCGCGCAAAGCGCCGTGCAGGAGAACAGGCCGCGCCACCAGGCGGCGGTTCCGATGTCCGCGCCGAGATCGGGCGTCCAGTCGATGGCAGCGGCGGCCGTGCGCAGCCGATCGAGGTCCGGCGGCGACGGGCGCGTCGGCGCCCGGACGGCCGCCGCGCCGCCCGCGAACTCCAGCTCCTGATCGTTGCGCAGGTACACCCCGGCGACTTCCTCCCTCGTCGCCGACCCCCCGGCGCTGCGACCGGCCGGGTGTGGGGCAGAAGCGTTAAAGTCAAATCAACCGGGCCTCCGCGTGCGGCGGATCGTGCGCCGGGCGGGGCGACAGGCCGGAACGGGCCGCTCGATAGGGGCCGGGAACGTAACGGACGGCGTCACGTTGAGGCCGGGCAACGAGACCGCGCGGGCGGTCCCGCGTGCCTTCGAGTATCCGGTTCAGAGTAGGGAGAAGGTCGATGAGGAATTCGTTCGTGGCGGCGATGGCCGCCGCTTCGCTGTCGCTGGGCGCCTGCACCACCACCGATCCGACCACGCGCGACGTGACCACGGGCGCCGGGATCGGCGCGGCCGGCGGCGCCGCGCTGGGTGCGGCCGTAGGCGGTCTGGGCGTCGTCGAGGGCGCGGTGCTGGGCGCCGCCGTGGGCGGCCTGGCGGGCGCGGTCTGGGCCGACAACGACCGGAACGGCCAGGTCGACGGCTATTATCAGAACGGCCAGTACACGGCGGGCGCCCCGGCGGGCTACGACCCGGCGACGCGCTGCGTCAACGTGGCGGGTTCGGCGGCGACGGGCGCCGGCATCGGCGCGGTCGGCGGCGCCGGCGTGGGCGCGGTGGTCGGCGGCGTGAGCCCGATCACCGGCGCGGTCGTGGGCGCGCTGGTCGGCGGCCTGGCGGGCGCGGTCTACGCCGACGCTAACAACGACGGCTGCGTCGACGGCTACACCCAGGGCGGCCAATATTACCAGGGCGCGCCGCAGCCGGGCCAGTACCAGCAGCAGCAGTATCAGGCGCCGGTCCGTTCGGGCGAGCGCGGCTGATCCGAGGCTGACGAAGAAGGAGGGTGGCGCGACGACCGTCGCGTCGCCCTTTCTCCTGTCCGACGCGATCGCCCGCGGGTCCGGTTCGGCCGGCCTCTAGTCCGGCAGGGCGCGATGGACGGCTCGGACGAAGGCGCCCGGGCTGATCGGCTTGCACAGGATCTCGTGACGCACGTCGATGGGCGCGCAATCCTCGGGCGTGCCGGTCACGAAGATCACGGGCAGCGGTCCCAGCGCCTCCTCGATCCGCTCGACGGCCCGCGGTCCGCAGCCGTCCAGGAGCTTGACGTCGGAGGTGATGAGGTCGGGCCGGTGGTCGAGCGCGCAGGCGACCGCCTCCTCCTCGCCCATCGCGACGTCGAACGACGTGGCGCCGTTGTCGGCGAGCATCTGTTCGAGGTCCAGCGCCACCAGCGGCTCGTCCTCGATGATCAGAACATGGCGCATAGCGCCTCCTTATTAACCCAGATTATCCAGCTAACCCGCGAGAGTCGGATTGTGTCCCGGTAAATCCTTGCCGGCGAACGCGATTGCGCCCGCTCGCCCTGTTCACGCTGGTTTCGGGGACCGGTCCTCCCATGCCGCCGCGACGTCGTGGAGGTGCCGGACCGCATCGTCCCGCTCGGCCGGCGGATAGGCGTCGACCGCCGCGCGAAGCCGATCGGCGCAGGCGCGGTAGAGCGCGCCCACCGTCTGGAACGCGCGCGGCGTCGCCTCGACGAGGACGCTGCGCCGATCGCCGGCGGCGCGGGCGCGGCGGACGAGGTCCTTGCCCTCCAGCCGATCGATCAGCGCCGTCACGTGGTCTGGTCAGCGGGAGCGGGCGTGGCGTTGGGATCGGCGGTGGCGGCGACGCTCGCGACGCCCAGGCGGGTGAGCTACACGGAGGAGATGGTCGTCGACGCGCCCGTGGGCGAGATCTACGACCACATCCGGTTCCAGGAACGGCTGATGCGCTGGTCCGCCTGGCCGAGCGAGACGGGATCGGCCTGCGCGTGCGAGGGGCCGGACGGCGAGGTCGGCGCGCGCACCGTATTCTTCACCAAGACGGGCGCGCGGTTCGGGCATCAGGAGGTGACCGCGCTGGAGCCGGGGCGGCGCGTCGAGCTCCGCTTGGAGAGCAAGGGGCCGCCGCAACGGCCGGTGCTGGCCTTCGAGCTGGAGCCGCTCGGGGACTCGCGGACGCGCGTGACCTTGCGCTTCGACAACCGGATCGCTTGGCCGTTCAACGCGGTGCTGCGGCTCGCGGGCGTGGTGCGCTGGACGCGCGAAATGCACCGCAAGGACCTGGCCGGCCTGAAGCGCTACGCCGAGCCGCCGCACAGGACCTACACCGGCGAGCCCGCGACGGAGCCGGCGCGGGCGGCCTGAGCCGCGCGGCACTCGCCGCTGGCCATCGCGCGTGGCCGCGCCTACCGGGCCGCGATGACTTCGGACCGGCAACCCCATCCCGACATCGGCCGGCGCGAGTTCGTGGCGTTCGTCGCCGCCATCATGGCGGTGAACGCGCTGGGCACCGACCTGATGCTGCCCGCGCTGTCGACGATCGGGCGCGAGCTGCGGGCGGACGACGCCAACGACCAGCAATGGGTCGTCACCTCCTACCTGTTCGGGTTCGGGCTGGGCCAGCTCGCCTACGGCCCCATGGCCGACCGGTTCGGGCGGAAGCCCGTGCTGCTGGTGACGCTGGCGGGGTTCGTCGCCGCCAGCCTGTTCGCGGCCGGGTCGGCGACCTTCGCGGAGCTGATCGGCGCGCGGGTGCTCCAGGGGCTGATGTCGGCTTCGACGCGCGTCCTGTCGGTGGCGATCATCCGCGACAGCTATTCGGGGCGGCGGATGGCGCGGATCTCGTCCATGGCGACCATGGTGTTCTTCCTGGTGCCGATCCTGGCCCCGTCGATCGGCGCGGTGCTGCTCGAGTTCGGGCCGTGGCGGTTCGTCTTCTACGCGCTCGGCGCGTTCGCGCTGACGGTGCTCGTATGGGCGGCGCTCAGGTTGCCGGAGACGCTGGACCCGGCGCAGCGGCGGCGCATCTCGGTCGCGACGCTCGGCGAGGCGTATCGGCTGACGCTCGGGAACCGCTACTCGATCGGCTACGCGCTGGCGGGGTCGATGACGTTCGGCGGGATCATCGCCTTCGTGTCCTCGGCGGAGCAGGTGTTCACCGACACCTTCGGGGCGGGCGAGCGCTTCGCGCTGCTGTTCGCGCTGTGCGCCTTCTTCATGGGGCTGGCGTCCTTCTTCAACAGCCGGCTGGTCGAGCGGCTGGGGACGCGGATGATCTCGCAGACGGGGCTGTTCGCGCTGATCGCGCTGTCGCTCGTCCATATCGCGGTCGTCGCGGGCGGGCTGGAGACGCTGTGGACCTATGTGGCGTTCCAGTCGCTGTCGATGACGTGCATCGGGCTGTGCGGCGCGAATTTCGGGGCGATGGCGATGGAGCCGGTCGGCCATGTCGCGGGCACCGCCTCGTCGGTGCAGGGCTTCGTCACCGGCGTGGGCGCGGTCGCGGTGGGGTCCGCGATCGGGCAGGCCTATGACGGCACCACCTTGCCGCTCGCGGTCGGCTATCTGTGCATCGGCTTGGGGGGGCTGGCGATCGTCTATGTCGTCGAGGGCGGCAGGCTGTTCCAGGCGCGCATGGCGGGGGGCTGACCCGAACGCGGCCGGTCGCGGCGCGCCAGGCGCATCGCGGCCGCGAGGCTTCCGGCGAAGAGCGCGCCCTCCAGCCCGCCGGTGACGGCTTGCGCGACCGGGCCGAAGCCGGCTTCCCCGACCAGCGAGCCCAGCGGGTCGAGGCGCAGCCGCGCGTCGGGGAAGCGTTCGACGAGCGACAGGAGGCTGCCCCCCAAGAGCTCGCCGCCCAGCAGTGGGACGGCGAGGCCCGCCGCGCCCCCGGACAGCGCCGACCAGGCCGCGGCGCGGCGGAGCGATCCCGAGCCGCGGCTTCCGAGAACGACGCCCAAGCCGACCGCCGCGCCGAGCAGCGCCCCTTCGGGCGCGCCCGTCATCTCGGCGGGCGACCGCCCGACGAGGAGGCGGAACGCGTCCATCCCGACGAGCCTCACCAGCGCGCCGACGACCAGCCCGCCCGCCGCCCCGCCCGCGACCGTCCAGAGGCCGCGTCTCGACCTGGCGAGGCCCGCGAGCGCGATCCCGGAGGCGACGCCCGCGCCGCCGAGCAGCGCCACCGCCGTGGTCGCCGCGACGAGCACGAGGACCGCCGACGCCCCGCCGGCCTCCGTGCCGGGCGAGCCGGACGCGAGCGCGAAGCCGTAGAACAGCCCGCCGACCACGCCCGCCGCGACCCCGCCCGCCGTGCCGGCCGCCGCCGGTGCCAGCGCGTCCCGCCAGCGCGGCGAGGGGGCCGGGGCGGGCTCGTCCTCCGCCGCCGTGACGAGGGCGACGAAGCGGTAGCCGTGCTTGGGCACGGTCTCGATGAAGCGGGGCGCCTGGGCGTCGTCGCCGAGCGCGCGGCGCAGGCTGCGGACGCACTGCGTCAGCGCCTCGTCGGTGACGGGGACGCCGCGCCACACCTCCTGGAGGAAGCGGTCCTTAGGGATCAGCCGCCCCGCCTCGCGCACCAGGAGCGCCAGCGCGTCGAGATAGCGGGCGTTGAGCTCGACCGGCTCGCCGTCGCGCAGCAGACGGCGGTCGTCGGGGTCGAGCCGGAACCGGTCGAAGCGGTAGGCGGGGCGCATTTCAGGAAAACCTCAGACGTCGCTCATGCCGCTCACCGGCCGCGTGGGCCAGGCTCCGCGCCTCGATCACGAGGAGGGAGTAGGCGATGACGGCTGAAGCGGAAAGGGTGGGCGGCCTGAGCGCGCGGTGGCGGCTGGCGGTATGGGGCGCCGCCGCGGCGCTGATGGCGGCGCCGGCGGTGGCGATGCTGTTCACGCGGGAAATGGCGTGGGGTCTTGAGGATTTCGCGTTCGCGGCCGTGATGCTCGGCGGCGTAGGCCTGGTGTTCGAGCTGGCGGGGCGGGTGTCAGACCGGCTCGCCTACCTTCTCGGCGTCGGCATCGGGTTGGCGGCGGCGTTCCTGCTCGTCTGGATCAACCTGGCGGTGGGGATCATCGGGTCGGAGGAGAACCCGGCCAACCTCCTCTACGCCGGCGTGGTCGCGGTGGCGGCGGTCGGCGCGGCGTGCGCGCGGTTGCGGCCGGCGGGCATGGCGCGGGCGATGGTCGCGGCCGCGGCGGCGCAAGGTGCGGTGTTCGCGGTCGCCTGGGCGGGAGGGCTGGGCTTCACGGGGCCGATCACCATCGTGTTCGGCGCGATGTGGCTGGCGTCCGCCTGGGCGTTCCGGCGGGCGGCGGGACGCTGATCCCCCCGCGGTTCCCCATTGCATCGCGGGCGCTTAGCCCCGATCTTGGACGCCATGAGCGCGCGCGCACCGGTCGGCGGAGGGTCCCGCGTGACCGCCGTCTTAGGCCCCACCAACACGGGCAAGACGCATCTCGCGGTGGAGCGCATGTGCGGCCATTCGTCGGGCATGATCGGCTTCCCGCTGCGGCTGCTGGCGCGCGAGGTCTATGACCGGGTCGTCCGGATCAAGGGGCCGGAACGCGTCGCGTTGATCACGGGCGAGGAGAAGATCCTGCCCGCGGACGCGCGCTATTTCCTGTGCACCGCCGAATCGATGCCGGCCGATCGCGAGGTGTCGTTCCTGGCGCTCGACGAGGCGCAGCTGGGGGCGGACCCGGAACGAGGGCACGTCTTCACCGACCGGCTGCTCCGCGCGCGCGGGCGCGAGGAGACGATGGTGCTGGGCTCCGAGGCGCTGAGGCCGATGGTCCGCGCGCTGGTGCCCGACGCGGAGATCGTCGAGCGGCCGCGCTTCTCGACGCTGAGCTATGTGGGCGCCAAGAAGATCAGCCGGTTGCCCAAGCGCTCGGCGATCGTCGCGTTCAGCGCGGAGGAGGTCTACGCGGTCGCCGAGATGCTGCGGCGCCTGCGCGGCGGGGCGGCGGTGGTGATGGGGGCGCTGTCGCCCCGCACGCGCAATGCGCAGGTGCAGATGTTCCAGGCGGGCGAGGTCGACTATCTCGTCGCGACCGACGCGATCGGCATGGGGCTGAACATGGACGTGGCGCATGTCGCCTTCGCGTCGCTCCACAAGTTCGACGGGCGCCGCCAGCGTCGGCTGACCGTCGCCGAGATGGCGCAGATCGCGGGGCGCGCCGGGCGGCACCAGCGCGACGGCACCTTCGGCGCGATCACCGAGGAGGGGCCGGGCGCGTTCGGGCCGGAGGAGGTGCTGGCGATCGAGGAGCACCGCTTCCCCAAGCTCGAACAGCTCTACTGGCGCGAGGGCGAGCCCGACTTCTCGAGCGTCGACGCGCTGGTGGCGAGCCTGGAGCGCAGGCCCGAGCCCGGCGTGCTCCGCGCCGCGCCCGAAGCGCTCGACCTGAAGGTGCTGAAGCGGCTGGCCGAAGAGGGCTGGGTGCGCGACCGGACGCGCGCGCCCTCGATGGTGAAGCGGCTATGGGCGGCGTGCGGGGTGCCGGATTTCCGTAAGGTGGGGCTGGACCCGCACGCGCGCTTCGTGTCGCGGCTGTTCGGGCATCTGAGCGAGGGGCGGGGGCATATCCCGCACCAATGGTTCGCCGACGAGATCGCCCGGCTCGACACGGTGGCGGGCGACGTCGAGACGATCGCGGGGCGGATCGCGGCGGCACGCAGTTGGGCGTACATCGCGCATCGGTCGGACTGGCTCGCGGAGCCGGCGCTCTGGGCGGAGCGGACGCGCGGGCTGGAGGAGCGGTTGTCGGACGCGCTCCATGCCGGGCTGACGCAGCGCTTCGTCGACAAGCGGACGACCGCGCTGATCCGCCAGATCGGCGCGGACGCGAGCGTGCTGCCGGTGGTGGTCGGAGCCGACGGCGAGGTGTCGGTCGAGGAGCATCGGCTGGGCGTGCTGGAGGGGTTCCGCTTCACGGTCGCGGCGGATGCGCGCGCGGCGGACAAGCGCCTGCTGCTCGCGGCGGCGGAGAAGAGGCTGAAGGGCGAGCGCGACCGGCGCGGCGCGTCGCTATCGCAAGCGGAGGACACCGCGATCACGCTGGACGACGAGGGCGGGCTGCACTGGGGCGGGCATCGGGTGGCGGCGCTGCAGCCGGGGCCGTCGCTGGCCCGGCCGCGCGTGGTGCTGGAGCGCGACCTCGACTGCCTGGAGAAGTCCGCGCGCGAGCGCGTCGCGGCGCGGCTGGAGCGTTGGGTCGCCGATCGGATCGCGAAGCGCGCGGGCGCGCTGCCTGCGCTGGCGGAGGCCGCGCGCGACCCTGCGGCGACGCCTCATCTGCGCGTCGTCGCGTCGGCGCTGGAGGCGGCGGGCGGGATCGCCGCGCGGATGCCGCTGCGCGAAGCGGTCGACGCGTTGCTCCCCGAAGAGCGCAAGCGGCTCCGCGCGATGGGCGTCACGATCGGGGCCATGGACCTGTTCGACGCGCGGCTGCTCAAGCCGGAGGCTGCGCGGCTGCGCGCTGTCCTGATGGCGGTGCGCGGCGAGGCGATCCCGACCGCGCCCGCCGGCGCTACGGTGCTGGCGCGGGGCGTGCCGGGTGCGACGCTGACGGCGGGGTTCCGGCCGCTGGCGGCTCAGGCGGTGCGCGTCGACCTCGTGGAGCGGATCGCGCGGGGCGCGCACGACGCGCGGCAGGGGAGGAAGCCCTTCGCGCCCGACCCGGCGCTGTCCACCTCGATCGGCCTGGAGCCCGCGACGCTGGCGCGGCTGATGGCGGAGCTGGGGTTCCATTCGGTCAAACCGCGTTCGGCCGAGGGCGTCGTCGAGGGCGGGGCGGAGCCGCCGGCCCGGCCCCACTGGGTCTGGCGGGGGCGTGCGCCGGCCAGGCAGCCCGCGCGGCCGGAGCCCGCGCCCGACAACGCCTTCGCCGCGCTGGCCGGTTGGGGGGCGGGTCTGAGGGGGCGCGCTTGAGCGGGATGCGGCTGGACCGCTTCCTGTGGTGGGCCAGGCTCGCCAAGACGCGCAGCGCGGCGCAGGCGATCGCAGAAGGGGGGCGTCTGCGGCTCGACGGGCGCGCGGTGGAGAAGGCGTCGGTCGCGGTCAGGGTGGGCAACGTCCTCACCTACGCGGCGCACGGGCGGGTGCGGGTGGTGCGGGTCGAAGCGCTGCCGGTGCGGAGAGGCCCGGCGCCGGAAGCGCAGGGGTGTTATACGGATCTGACGGAGGGAGCGGGGAGCAGGGAGCAGGAAGCTGATCGCCCTGCTCTCTGAGACCTGCTCCCTCGCCCCCTGCAAACGTCTCGCAACAAAGCCGAAGCGATTGACGCTTCCGGGGGTCGGGCATAGCAGCGAGCGGAACACGCCTTCGGAGCCCATGAATGACCTACGTCGTCACCGACGCCTGCATCCGCTGCAAGTACATGGACTGCGTCGAGGTCTGCCCGGTCGACTGCTTCTACGAGGGCGAGACGATGCTGGTCATCAACCCGTCCGAGTGCATCGACTGCGGCGTGTGCGAGCCCGAATGCCCGGCGGAGGCGATCCTGCCCGACACCGAGTCGGGGCTGGAGAAGTGGCTGGAGCTCAACGCCACCTTCTCCGCCAACTGGCCCAACGTCACGCGCAAGGCCGACCAGACGCCCGCCGACGCCGATGAGCACAAGGGCGAAGAGGGCAAATACGACAAGTACTTCACGCCGGAGCCGGGCCAGGGCGACTGACGGAACGCACCCGATCGGCGCGTAATGGTTAACGCGCGCGGCGTCCGGGACTGATCCAGCTAGCGTTTTTCGTCGGCCCGTGTTACACAGTACGGGACGGGCGCGTCATCGCGCGCCTAGTTGGAGCAAGTCGACCCTCTCCCGAACCTCACGGTGTTGCGGCGGCTCCGGCCGGTTCCCAAATCCGTGGGCGTCGGTCCCTGACCCGGAAAGGCCCTTTAATGGCATCCAAGGCCCTGTCCTTCGACGTTGGCGATTACGTGGTGTATCCCAAGCACGGCGTCGGCCGTGTGATCGAGCTGCAGAAGCAGGAGATCGCGGGCGCGTCGCTGGAACTGTACGTGTTGCGTTTCGAAAAGGAGCGCATGACGCTCCGCGTCCCCACCAACAAGGCGGAATCGGTCGGCATGCGCAAGCTGTCGAGCGACAAGACGCTGCGCGAGGCCATGGAGACGCTGAAGGGCAAGCCCAAGGTCAAGCGCACCATGTGGTCGCGCCGCGCGCAGGAGTACGAGGCGAAGATCAACTCGGGCGACCTGGTGTCGATCGCCGAGGTGACCCGCGACCTGTTCCGGGCCGAGGACCAGCCCGAGCAGTCCTATTCCGAGCGGCAGATCTTCGAAGCCGCCTGCTCGCGCCTGGCGCGCGAGCTGGCCGCGATGGAGGAGACCGACGAGAAGAAGGCGCAGGAGCGCATCCTCGAGATCCTCCGCGCCGCGGCCGCGATCTACAACAAGGACAAGACGCCGGCCTGAGCCGGGGTTTCCGTTCCGAACGAGAAGGGCGGTCCCGTCGGGGCCGCCCTTTTCCGTTGGGCGGCTCAGGGCGTCTCCGCCGGCGGGGGCAGGCGCGAGGCATGGAGGTGGACGATGCGCCAGCCGGCCGCGTCACGGCGCCAGACCACCGTGCGGCGACCGGGCCACGGGTCCGCGCCCAGATGGAAGGTGACGAGCGCCGCGTCCGCCGAAAGCCGGTCGAACCGCAGGTCGCGCGGCGCGATGGAGAGGTAAGGCGGCGCGGTCCGGCCCGACCTGGCCTTGATCGACGCGCCGGCCGGCCCCGTCCGCGGGCGACGGGTGGAACACGGTCGCGTCGGACGCGAAGGCGGCGCGGAAGGCGGGCCAGTCGAGCCGGTTGAATGCGTCGAGCCAGCGCGCCACCGCCGCGTCGAGGCCGTCGGGCGCGTTGGCGAGCAGCAGCAGCGCGAGCAGTGCGGACGCCAGGCGCCGCGCGAGCCCGGTCACCGCTTCAGCGGCCGCGCGAAGTTCGC
>DASVSW010000081.1:0-1930 GCA_036387895.1 Sphingomonas sp. | reverse complement strand
CACGATCGCGCTGCTCCAGAACAGCGAGTCCGCCGACCTGCCCCGCGACGCCGTCGAGCGCGCCGTCCTCGACGCGCTCGACGGGCGTTGCGGCTGAGGAGTCACCCCCGCTCGCTGTCGAGGTGCCGCATCAGCTGCGTCGGGTAGCGGTCGCCCCGGGCGGCGTCGCGCGGGACCGCGCGGTCGAGCGCCGCGAGGTCGTCGGCGGTGAGCTCCACCGCTAGCGCGCCCAGCGCCTCCGTCAGGCGGTCGCGCCGCCGGGCGCCGACCAGCGGCACGATGTCGTCCCCCTGCGCCGCGACCCAGGCGATCGCCACCTGCGCGACGCTGGCACCCTTGATCTCCGCGACGGCGCGGATCGCGTCCACCAGGGCCATGTTCGCCTCGACGTTGCCCGGCTGGAAGCGCGGGCTCATCGCGCGGAAGTCGCCGGGCCTGACCTGGTCAGGCTGGAAGTGTCCTGAGATCAATCCGCGCGACAGCACGCCGTACGCGGTCACGCCGATCCCCAGCTCGCGGGCGGTCGGCAGGATCGCGTCCTCGATCCCGCGGCTGATCAGCGAATATTCGATCTGAAGATCGACGATCGGGTGCACCGCCGCCGCGCGCCGGATCGTGTCCGCGCCGACCTCCGACAGGCCGATGTGACGGACATAGCCCGCCTGCACCATCTCGGCGACCGCGCCGATCGTGTCCTCGATCGGCACGTCCGGGTCGAGCCGCGAGGGGCGGTAGACGTCGAGATGGTCGACCCCGAGCCGCTTCAGCGAATAGGCGAGCGCGTTCTTCACCGCGCTCGGCCGGCAGTCGTAGCCGATGAACGCGCCCGCCGGATCGCGCAGCGCCCCGAACTTCACCGACAGCTGATAGGCGTCGCGCGGCAGCCCCCGCAGCGCTTCCGCGATCAGCATCTCGTTATGGCCCTGGCCGTAGAAGTCGCCGGTGTCGATGAGCGTGACCCCGGCGTCGAGCGCGGCGTGGATCGTGGCGACGCTCTCCGCGCGGTCGGCCGGCCCGTACATGTCCGACATGCCCATGCAGCCCAGCCCGATCGCGCCCGTCGCCGGGCCGGTCCGTCCTAGCTTCCTCGTGTCCATCATCGGTCTCCTTGGCTGACGACGGCTATATGCGGCGGGGCCGATCGTGCGATAAGCCGCGAAGATCGGAACGGGCCGTGCGGGATCGCGAACGATGAGCCTAGACCTGAACGACGTGTCGCTGTTCGCCGCGGTGGCGGAAGCGGGGGGTTTTCGCGTCGCCGCGCAGCGCCGGGGCGCGTCCGCCTCGTCGCTCAGCGAGGCCGTGCGCCGGCTGGAGGCGGAGCTCGGCGTCCGGCTGCTCAACCGCACCACGCGCAGCGTCACCCCGACCGAGGCGGGCGCGCGGCTGCTCGACCGCGTCCGCCCCGCGCTGCTCGACATCGCGGAGGCGGCGCGCGGGGCCGCGGCCGACGCGTCGACGCCGACGGGGACGCTCCGGCTCAACATCCCGTCGATCGTCGCGCGCCACGTCATGCCGGGGATCGCCGCCCGTTTCCTCCTCGCCCATCCCGGCATCCGGCTCGACGTCGCCGTCGAGGACAGCTTCGTCGACGTGCTGGCGGGCGGCTTCGACGCCGGGATCCGCTACGAGGAGAGCATCGCGCGTGACATGATCGCGGTGCCCATAGGCCCCGCCGAACAGCGCTTCGCCGCCGCCGCCTCGCGCGCCTATCTGGCGGCGCGGGGCGTGCCGAAGCACCCGCGCGACCTGGCCGACCACCCGCGCATCGCGCACCGCTTCCCCAACGGCAATCTCGGCGTCTGGGAGTTCGAGCGCGGGACGCGCTGCGTGCGGCTGGCCCCGGACGGCCCGCTGACCTGCGGCTCGATCGACATGGCCCGCGCCGCCGCGCTCGCGGGGCTGGGGGTGATCCGCTGCTTCGAGGACG
>DASVSW010000080.1:0-2950 GCA_036387895.1 Sphingomonas sp. | reverse complement strand
CGGGCGGTATCATGCCCCCGGCATGATGCTCACCGCCCTCCACCCCCTCCGTCCGGCTGCGCCGGCCACCTCCCCCTGGCGGGGGAGGACTGGATAGACCCTGCTATGCGGAGGCGCGCTCCACCAGCGGGGCGAATCGGGCGACCTGGCGGCCGACGAGGCGGAGCTGGTCGAGGACGGCCGGGTCGCTGGCGCCGCCTTCCTCGTCGAACTTCGTGATCTGGGTGTTGATGGCCGCGGCGAAGGGCGTGGGCCAGCCGCGGAGCGCGTGGACGATCGAGCGGAGCGCCGCGATGGTCGAGCCGGTCGCCTGCCAGCCATAGGCGGTGGCGATGAGGCCGACGGGCATGTCGGCGAGATAGGGGCGCGCGTCGTTCGCCGTCTCCTCCAGGAGGTCGAGCGCGTTCTTGACGACGCCGGAGATCGAGCCGTGATAGCCGGGGCTGGCGATGATCACGGCCGACGCCTGGCGCACCGTGTCGACGAACTCCTGCTCCTGCTCGGTGCGGCTCGTCGCCTTGGGATCGTAGAGCGGCAGCCGCGCCATGTCGGCGCCGCCGAACCGGCGCGTGCGGAAGCCCTGGTCGCAGGCGGCGTCGAGCGCGATGCGGAGCGCGCGTTCGGTCGACGACACGGAGCCGATGGTGCCGCCGATCCCGACCACGAGCGGCTGATCCTGGAGGAGCGGCTGGTCCGGGGTGGGCTGGTTAGGGGCGGGCTGGCTCGGGGGCATGGTCACGGGGTCGCGCTGTACGGCGCGGCTGTTCGGATGGGAAGCGCGGGGGTAGTAAGGGCGTCGACGCTGGTGTATTAGGCGATTAGAACGGTTCGAGTTGAGCATGCGGCCCCACCCTTTCGACACCGGCGGCGCGAAGCGGTGGCGGCGTGAGCCTGAACCGGAGCGGCCCGCCGCGTCGCCTGCGTCCGATCCGATCTTCGACGCCCAGCCGGCTTACGGGACGGCGTTCCCGCCGGGCGGTTATCCCGAGCCCGGTCGCGCCGGGACGCCGCGCGACGACTGGGGCTATCCGTTGCCGCCCGAGCCGGTGCGGCGGCCGAAGCGGCCCTGGGGCCGGTGGATCGCGCGGGGTCTGGGCGCCGCGATCGTGCTGCTGGTGCTGGCGATCGGGTGGTTGGCGATCACCGCTCCGCTGTCGCAGTCGCTCGAGCCGCCCGCCCCGCCGTCGATCACGCTGACCGCCGCCGACGGCACGCCGATCGCGCGGCGCGGGGCGATCATCGGCAGGCCGGTGGACGCGGCCAAGCTGCCCGACCACGTCACGGGCGCGTTCCTGGCGATCGAGGACCGGCGCTTCCGCGAGCATTGGGGCATCAGCCTGCGCGGCATCGCGCGCGCGGCGTGGAGCAACCTGGGCGCGGGCGGCGTCCGCCAGGGCGGATCCACGATCACGCAGCAGCTGGCGAAGAACGCGTTCCTCGATTCCGACCGGACCATGGCTCGGAAACTGCGCGAAGTGATGATCGCCTTCTGGCTGGAGGCGTGGCTGACGAAGGACGAGATACTGTCGAGATACCTGTCGAACGTCTATTTCGGCGACAACGTGTACGGGCTGACGGCGGCGTCCAAGCATTATTTCGGGCGGACGCCGGCGAACCTCAACATCGGGCAGAGCGCGATGCTGGCGGGGCTGGTCAAGGCGCCGAGCCGGCTGGCGCCGACGGGCAACCTGTCGGGCGCCAGGAAGCGCCAGGCGGTGGTGGTGGGCGCGATGGTCGACGCCGGCTTCCTTTCGGCGCGCGAGGCGGAGCGGGTGCGCCCGCAGCGCGTGCTGGCGACGCGGCCGGGGCAGCTGCCGAGCGGGACCTATTTCGCCGACTGGGTGCTGCCGGAGGCGCGCGACCGGGCGGGCGAGGTCCGGACGGAGGCGACCGTCGAGACGACGCTCGACCGCCGGCTCCAGCGCGCGGCCGAGCGCACGGTGCGCGCGTCGACGCCCGCGGGGTTGCAGGCGGCGCTGGTCGCGATGCGGCCCGACGGGCGCGTCGTCGCGATGGTGGGCGGGCGCGACTACAAGAAGTCGCCCTTCAACCGCGCGACGCAGGCGCAGCGCCAGGCGGGGTCGACCTTCAAGCTGTTCGTGTACCTGGCGGCGCTTCGCGAGGGCATGACGCCCGACGACACCGTCGAGGACCGGCCGGTCGACATCGCGGGCTGGAAGCCGAAGAACAACGACGGCCGCTACCAGGGCGAGATCACGCTGGCGCGCGCGTTCGCGCGGTCATCCAACGTCGCGGCGGCGAGGCTGACGCAGCAGGTGGGCGTGAAGGACGTCATCCGCGCGGCGCGCGACCTGGGCGTGTCGACCCCCATCCCCAGCGAGGCGACGATCGGGCTGGGCACGTCGGGCGTGTCGCTGCTCGAGCTGACCTCGGCCTATGCGGCGGTGGCGGCGGGGCGGTATCCGGTGCGGCCGCAGGGCTTGGGCGAGGAGGAGCGGCAGGGCTGGTTCGAGCGGCTGACCGGCGGGTCGCGCGCGATGCCGGAGCGGATCCAGCAGGACATGCTGCGGCTGCTGGGCGGGGCGATGCGCGGCACGGGGTACCAGGCGCGGCTGCCCGTCGAGGCGTTCGGCAAAACGGGCACGACGCAGGACGGGCGCGACGCCTGGTTCGTCGGCTTCGCGGGCGATCTGGTGGTGGGCGTCTGGGTCGGGCGCGACGACAACAAGCCCGCGGGGCTGACGGGCGGCGGGCTCCCTGCGCGCATCTGGCGCGACTTCATGGGGTCCGCGCTCAACATCGCGCCGCCGCCCTCCCCCGCCCCGCCGCCCGAAGCGGTCGTGGAGGAGGTGCTGGGCGACGGCGGCGTCCTGGAGGGCGTCGCCCCGGACGTCGCGCCGGTGCTGGAGGAGCTCGACCGGCTGGGCGTCGAGTTCGACCCCGAGCGCGGCGTGTCCGTCCGCCCGCCGCCCGAGCTGGAGGAGTTCCT
>DASVSW010000079.1:0-2360 GCA_036387895.1 Sphingomonas sp. | reverse complement strand
ACGGGCGTCGCGGTGGTGATCGGGGCCTTCACGCGCGACGCGGTGTCGGCGGCGGCGGTCGATCAGCGCCTCGGGCCCACGCTGGCGGGGCCGACTACCGGCTACGTCACCGTCTACTGCGTCGAGGTCGTGCTGCTGCTCGCGACGCTCGTAGCGCTCGGCCCGCTTGTCCGCGGCCACGCCACGCCTACGACCCGCTTCGGCCTCAGCGAACTACCGATCTGAAAGGCACCGATATGAGCCCCGCCCTCACCCCCAACATCGACGTCGCGCTCCTGGTCTTCTGGGCGTTCGTCCTCTTCTTCATCGGGCTGGTCTTCTACCTGCGCCGCGAGGACCGGCGCGAGGGGTATCCGCTGGAGGACGAGTACACCGGCCGGCTCGACACGCCCGGCGGCGTCCTGCACACCGACGCGAACAAATCGTTTCTGCTTCCGTTCGGCCACGGCGTCGCCACCGCGCCCAGCCACGGCCGGGAGCCCGTGTCGATCGCCGCCCGGCGCACCGACCGCTTCGCGGGCGCGCCCTACGCGCCGACCGGGAATCCCCTGGTCGACGGGATCGGCCCCGCCGCCTGGGCGGACCGCGCCAAGCGCCCCGACCTCGACATGGAAGGCCATCCGCGCATCGTGCCGCTGAGCCTCGCGCCCGGTTACTCGACCGCCTCGCCCGACCCGGGCCTGACCGGCTGGCCCGTGATCGGCGCGGACGGCGAGGTCGCCGGCACGGTCGCCGACCTGTGGATCGACAAGGCGGACCGGCTGGTCCGCTACGTCCAGCTCGCCGGCGAGGGCGCGCCGGCGTTGGTGCCGCTCTTCATGGCGCGGGTGGACCGTCGCGGCCGCCGCATCGTCGTCGACGCGCTGAACGCGGCGCAGTTCGCCGGCGTGCCCCGCCTGGAGGCCACCGACCGGATCACACTGTACGAGGAGGAGCGCGTGCAGGCCTATTTCGGCGGCGGCTACCTCTACGCCAACCCCTCCCGCCAGGAGCCGTTCCTGTGACCGAGTATGAGGGCGAGCCGATCCCCGGGCTGCCCGGGCTGCTCCCGCCGGGCGAGCGCATCCTGTGGCAGGGTTCGCCCGAGTGGCGCGTACTGGCGCGCACCGCGTTCCACACGCGCCTGATCGCTGGCTATTTCGCCGCGCTCTCGGCGTTGGCGCTGGCCTTCTCGTCGGCCGAGACCGGTTACAGCGGCGTCGTGATGACCGCGACGCTGGGCGCGGTCGGCGTGGCGCTGCTCCACCTGCTCGCCTACGCGTCGGCGCGGACGACGATCTACACGCTCACGAACCGCCGGATCGTGCTGCGCATCGGCGTCGCGGTGCCCAAATGCGTCAACCTGCCGCTGCCGAGCATCGCGTCGGTCGATCTGGCGACGCGCGCGGACGGCACGGGCGACCTGCCGCTGACGCTGATCGGCGCGCCCAAGCTCGGCTATCTGGCGCTATGGCCTCACGCCCGCGCGTGGCGGATCAACCGGCCGCAGCCGACGCTGCGCTCGGTCCCGGACGCGGCGGGCGTCGCGGCGGCGATCGCGCGCGCCTGCCTGGCCGCGGCGCCCGAGGCCCGGACGGCCGGACCGGAGAGCCGGTCCGACGCGTCGCCCTTGATGGCGCAGGCGGCATGATCATGAGCGAACGGCGGCCGGACCTGCTCCCGCGCGGCACGCTGTTGCTGGCCGGCGCGATGGTCGCGTTCGCGGTCGGCGCCACGGCGGTCGTGCGCGTCGCCGGCATCCCGCCCGCCGCCTCGCCCGAGGCTGTACGCGCGGAAGCTGGCACCCCGGCGGTCGCGTCGCGCTCGCTGCGCTTCGTCGACCGGGCGGACGGCGCGGTGGTGATCGAGGACGTGACCCAGGGCCGCGTCGCAGCGGTCATCGAACCCGGCGAGCAGACCGGCTTCATCCGCGGCGTGGTGCGCAGCCTGGCCCGCGACCGGCGGATGCGCGGGATCGGCGATCGGCCGCCCTTCACCCTCACCATGTGGCGCGACGGCCAGCTCTCGTTGACCGACAGCGCCACCGGGCGCTCGATCGAGTTGACGGCGTTCGGCTCGAGCAACCGCGCCGCCTTCGCGGCACTGCTGCCCGCCGACCAAAGGAGCACCAAGCCATGATCGCGCTTCGCCGGATCGCTTTCGACGTCCCCTGCACCGTCGATGTCGAGCATAGCGACGAGTTCATGCGCGCCGACGTCGTGCTGGAGTGCGATTACCAGGTCGGACCCGGCGACCGCGTCCGCGTCCACGGCGCGCCGGTCGTCGTCGGCTTCGGCGAGCGGCGCACCGAGCGCCGCACCGCCACCGTCGAGCGCGCCACCGCGGCCGGGCGGCTGTGGACCAAGTTCGCCGGCCATTTC
>DASVSW010000078.1:0-4699 GCA_036387895.1 Sphingomonas sp. | reverse complement strand
CCGTGCCATGGTGCTCTCGACCGCGCTCCGCCTCGCCCCGCTTTGGATCGCCGCGCCGCTCGTCGGGATGGCGCTGTTCGGCTGGGCGGCTTGGCGCGATGCGCTCGGGCCGCGCGTGCTCGGGGCGTTCCTGGCCTATGCCGCGCTGCTCGGCGTCGCGGGCCGGGTGGACACCTTCTACTGGGGGTTGCTGATCGCGGGGCTCCTGCCGCTCGGGCTGGCCTTCGCGCTGGACGGCGGGCGCGACCTGATCCGGGCGGCCTTCCCCGAGCGGCGGCGCGGTCGAGGGCGGGGCCGGATCACGGTGAAACGGGTGACGCGGTGAAGCGCGTCCTGCTGATCGTCGGCGGGGGCATCGCGGCGTACAAGTCGTGCGAGCTCGTCCGGCTGCTTCGCAAACGCGGCCACGCCGTCCGCTGCGTCATGACGGAGGGGGCCTCGCATTTCGTCACGCCCATGACGCTGGCGGCCCTGAGCGAGGACCGGGTCTACTCGTCCTTATGGGACTTGAAGGACGAGCATGAGATGGGGCACATCCAGCTCAGCCGTCAGGCCGACCTGGTCGTGGTCGCCCCCGCCACCGCCGACCTCCTCGCGCGGATGGCGGGCGGGCATGCGGACGATCTCGCGACGACGCTGCTGCTCGCGACCGACAAGCCGGTGCTGGCGGCGCCGGCGATGAACGTGCGGATGTGGCTCCACCCGGCGACCCGCCGCAACGTCGACCGGCTGCGCGCCGACGGGGTCCGGGTGCTCGAACCCGACGAAGGCGCGATGGCGTGCGGCGAATGGGGGCCGGGACGGCTCCCCGAGCCCGACGTCATCGCCGACGCGGTTGAGCGGATGCTCTCGCCCACCGATCGCCCGCTCGCGGGCCGGCACGCGCTGGTGACCGCCGGGCCGACGCACGAGCCGATCGATCCCGTGCGCTACATCGCGAACCGGTCTTCGGGGCGGCAGGGCTTCGCGATCGCGGGGGCGCTCGCGGCATTGGGCGCGCGGGTGACGCTGGTGGCGGGCCCGGTCGCGCTGCCGACGCCGGCGGGGGTGGACCGCGTCGACATCGAGACGGCGCGCGAGATGGCGGACGCGACCGCGCGCGCGCTGCCCGCCGACGTCGCCGTGATGGTGGCCGCCGTCGCGGACTGGCGAGTCGAGTCGTCGTCGGATCAGAAGGTGAAGAAGGGCGAGGCCGCGCCGGCGCTGCGGCTCGTCGAGAACCCGGACATCCTGGCGACGGTCGCGCGGGGCGAGCGGCGGCCGCGTCTCGTCGTCGGCTTCGCGGCCGAGACGGAGCGCGTCGTCGAGCACGGAGGTGCCAAGCGGGCGCGCAAGGGCGCGGACTGGATCGTCGCCAACGACGTGTCGGGCGACGTGATGGGCGGCGACTCGAACGCGGTGCACCTCATCACTCCCGACGGGGTCGAGGAGTGGCCTCGGACCGGCAAGGCGGAGGTCGCGGAGCGATTGGCGCTCCGGATCGCGGCCGCGCTGGGGCACGAGGGTTAACATCCCTCAAGGGATGCACGTTCGCAACGACCGCGACGATGCGCTATGCTGACACCATGATCCGGATCCCGATCCTGCGCCTGCCCCATGGCGAGGGGCTGCCGACGCCCGCCTACGCCACGGCGGGCGCGGCGGGCATGGACGTGGTCGCCGCCGAGGATCTGGACCTGCCGCCGGGCGGACGCCACGCGGTCGCGACGGGCTTCGCGATGGCGGTCCCCGACGGCTACGAGGTGCAGGTGCGGCCGCGCTCGGGGCTGGCGCTCAAGCACGGCGTCACCTGCTTGAACACGCCGGGAACGGTCGACAGCGACTACCGGGGCGAGGTGAAGGTGATCCTCGCCAATCTGGGCGCCGAGCCCTTCGCCGTCCGCCGCGGCGAGCGGATCGCGCAGCTGGTGCCGGCCCCCGTGACGCGCGCGGCGCTCGACGAGGTAGCGGCGCTCGACGCGACGGCGCGCGGTGCGGGCGGGTTCGGGTCGACCGGGCGATGATCCTGGCGGCGCTCCTGCTGCAGGCCGCGGCGATGCCGCCGGCGGACTGGGCCGGGATGCCCGACTATCCCCTGCCTCCCTTCTCCAGCCGCTTCGACCCGTCGCCCTATGTTAGGCGCGAGGTGGAGGCGGGACGCTGCCGCGCCGAGGCGACGGGCGGGATCTTCCGGATCGACTCGCCTGTGGCGCTCTTGGTCGACGCGGGCGGTGTCGTGCAGCGCATTGTGCCGTTGGCGATCGGCTGCCCGACCGTCGAGCAGTACACCGTCGGGCTGGTCTCCTCGCTCGCTCGGCAAGGGGTAGCCGGGGCCGCCCTGAAGCCGGGCTGGTACCGTTACGTCGCCGGCTATCGTTGGACGGGGTGAGCTTCGCCGACGACGAGCTAGACCGCTACGCCCGGCACATCGTGCTCCACGATTTCGGGGGTGCGGGCCAGGCGCGGCTGAAATCAGCCACGATCGCGTTGGTGGGCGCGGGCGGCATCGGCTCGCCGGCGATCCAGTATCTGGCGGGCGCGGGCGTCGGACGGCTCCTGCTGATCGACGACGATCGGGTGGACGCGTCCAACCTCCACCGGCAAACCATCTACGCCGGCGCCGACGCAGGCACGCTCAAGGTCGAGGCGGCCGGGGCCGCGGTGGCGCGGCTCAACCCGCATGTGGCGGTCGAGGTCCGCTCGGCGCGACTCGACGCGGGCAATGCGGCCCGGCTGCTCGCCGGCGCAGACGCGGTGGTGGACGGGAGCGACGGGTTCGCCACGCGGCTGGCGGTCGCCGACGCCGCGCTCGCGCTCCGCGTGCCGCTGGTGTCCGCGTCGGTGGCGCGGTTCGAGGGGCAGCTCGGCGTCTACCGCGGCTGGGAACCCTCCCTGCCATGCTACCGCTGCTTCGTCGGGAGCGCGCCCGAGCGGGCGGGCGGCTCCTGCGCGGAGGACGGCGTGATCGGCCCGGCGGCGGGCGTCATGGGGACGCTCGCGGCGCTGGAGGCGGTGCGCGCCGTCTCCCCGTTCGGGAAGGACCCGGCGGGGAAGCTGCTCCTCGTCGACCTGCTCGCGCTCCGATTCCGCGCGATCAGTCTGCCCAAGGACCCAGGCTGCCCCGCGTGCAGCTGATCAGCCCAGCCGCGCCCTGGCGAAGTCGCGCACGGCCGGGCCGATGTCCTCGCGCTCCAGCGCCAGCGCGAGGTTCGCTTGGATATAGCCCGCCTTGTCGCCGCAGTCGTAACGCTCGCCGTCGAAGGTGAAGCCGTGGAACGGCTGGCGGCCGATCAGCTGCGCCATCGCGTCGGTCAGCTGGATCTCGCCGCCCGCACCCTTCACCGGGTTGTCGAGGATGCGCATCACCTCCGGCTGGAGGATGTAGCGGCCGGGGATCATCAGGTTGGAGGGCGCCGTGCCGCGCTTCGGCTTCTCGACAAGCGCGGTCACCTCCGTCAGCCGGCCGTCGACCGCGCCGGGCGAGATGACGCCGTACTTGTCGGTCTCGCTGTCCGGCACCTCAAGCGCGCCGACGATGTTGCCGCCGACCTTGCCGTACGCCTCGACCATCTGCGCCATGAAGTTGGGCCGGCCGACCATCAGCTCGTCGGGCAGGAGCACCGCGAAAGGCTCGTCGCCGACGATGTCGCGCGCGCACCATACGGCGTGGCCCAGCCCAAGCGGCTCCTGCTGGCGGACGTAGACGGGCGAGCCGGGCTTCTGCCGTATCCCCTCGATGGCGCGGAGCGACTTGCCGCGGTCGCGCATCGTCGCCTCGAGCTCGTAGGATATGTCGAAATGATCCTCGAGCGCGGACTTGCCGCGTCCCGTCACGAAGATGATCTGCTCGACACCCGCCTCCAGCGCCTCTTCGACGGCGTACTGGATGAGCGGCTTGTCGACGACGGTGAGCATCTCCTTCGGCATCGCCTTGGTCGCCGGCAGGAAACGGGTGCCGAGACCGGCGACGGGAAACACGGCCTTGCGCACGGGCTTGAACGACATTCGGTCCCCTTTTCGACTGATCAGGCGCCGCCTAGCGGGTTCTCACCCGCGACGGCAACGGCCCGAACGCGTCAAAAGGCGTTACGGTGCATGATGACCTGGAACGTCTGGACGATGAGCTTCAGATCGCGCCAGATCGACCAGCGCTCGAGATATTCGAGGTCCGCCTGCAACCGGTTGCGCAGGTCGTCCTCCTCCAGCGTCGCGCCGCGATAGCCGCGCACCTGCGCCAGTCCCGTCAGGCCCGGCTTGGCGGCGTGGCGGTGCCAGTAGCGACCGTCGACTTCCCAGAACAGCTTGTCCGCCGCGCGCGAACCGAGCGCGTGCGGCCGCGGCCCGACGATGCTCATGCTGCCGGCGACGACGTTCAACAGCTGCGGCAGCTCGTCGATGCTGGTGCGGCGGATGAACCGGCCGACGGGCGTGACCCGGTCGTCGTCGCGCGACGCCGAGCGATCGCCGCGGTGGTCTGACCCTTCCACGGACATGCTGCGGAACTTGAGCACCTGGAAGACCTGGTTGCCCCGCCCGATCCGCGTCTGCCGGAAGAAGACCGGCCCCGCGCTGGTCGCTTTGATCAGAATAGCGACGACCAGCATGAGCGGAGACAAGAGAATCAACGCCGGTATCGCCACCGCCAAGTCGAACCCCCGCTTGATCGCCCGATCGGTGAGCCCTAGCGGCCCGTGCGCGACGACGAGCGAGGTCACGCCCG
>DASVSW010000077.1:0-5436 GCA_036387895.1 Sphingomonas sp. | reverse complement strand
GCGAGACTCGCCCAAGCCCGGCCGGCAGGTCGGCTAGCCGACCCGTTCGACGACGCGGCTTTGCCGCGGCGCCTTTTCGACCTCTGCCCTCTCCCGCTATCGCAGGAGAGGGGTCGCCTCAAGCCCCCACCCTGATCTCCTGCGCGGTGGGCACGTTCGCCGGCAACGGCTGCGCGCCCGGCGTAGTCGACATCGGCCGCGCCGCGTCCTGCGCGTGCGGAGCCGTCTCGCCTCGCCCGCCGCGCCAATGCGCGAACAGCGCCGCGCCGGCGCCCAGCGCCACCGCCCCGATCGCCAGCGGAGCCGCGCTCGATCGCGAACCGCCGCTCTTCTCCGCCGTCCCCGGCTCCGACAGCCCGCGGTGCAGCTTGGCCGCGACGGGGTCGGGCAGGTTGTCGGCGATGAAGCCCATCAGCTTGTTCTTCGCCGTCGGGATCACATGGTCGCGCCCCGCCAGCATCGCGTCATAGCCCGCCTTGGCGACCAGCGCGGGATCGTCCTTCTTCATCGTACCCGCCTTGGTGTCCATCATATCGGCGCGGCGGAAGAAGTTCGTCTCGGTCACGGCCGGCATCAGCAGCGTGACGCTGACGCCCGTGCCCTTCAGCTCCTCGCGCAGGCCCTGTCCGAACCAGCGCCCGAAGGCCTTGGTCGCGCCGTACACCGCCTCGAACGGGTCAGGCATCGAGGCCGCGACCGACGAGGTGATGAGCACCCGCCCCCGTCCGCGCGCGACCATGGACGCCACCACCGTCTTCGCCAGCTGCACCATGCCGCGGCAGTTCAAGTCGATCATCCTGAGCTCGCGATCGAGGTCCGTCTCGGTGAACCGCCCGCCGAGCCCCACGCCTGCGTTCAGCGCCACCGCGTCCACGTCGCGCCCCGCCACCGCCGCCGCGAGCGAGGCCACGCCCTCCTCGGTCGCGAGATCCGCCGCGTGCGTCGTGATCGTGGCCGCCCCGTCCGTCAGCTGCGCCCGCGCCTGCTGCAGCTCCGCCGCGTCCTCCGCCGCGATGAGCACGTCGTACCCGTCGCGCGCGAACAGCCGCGCCAGCTCCAACCCGATGCCGGACGATCCTCCGGTGACGACGGCGAAAGGACGTTTGTCGGTCATGCTGGCTCTCCCGATGCGGTGACGCGGAAAAGCCGGGCGGATGAGGCCCGGCGGATGCGGGAGCGAACCGACGAGGGAACAGATGGTTGCGGGGCGGGCGCGGACGTCGGCTCTGGGTTAGAGAGCGGACATAGGGCTAGCCGCGAATGGGCGTAAACCTGCTACCAGAGTCGACGGGCCGGTCCGCAGTTCGCTCCGCAGTGAAGTCGAACTGCACCTGCCCCGCTACGCACTGGACGACAGCTTGATCCCGCGACGAGCTTGGGAACGTAACCGCTTCCCAGTGCGTCTCGCGTTCGAGTTTGAAGGCGCTTACTCCACAGTCACGCAATGCCGCAGCTAGACTGTTCGCGTCGGGTTGTGACGGTGTCTTCGCAGAGGTCTTCACTCCTTGCACCCAGCCGCTCCCTCCGGGTGTCGGCTCGCTTGGAATGGTAAGCACGACGGTCACTCCACCCCCCTGAACTGGGGTTGGTGAGCAGGACGTCCCGATGACCCCGCACATTGCCAAGATGTAGGTTTGGCAAGTTCTCATCACGGTAACGTGACAAAGTAACGGAGTGTCCGCAACAGGTCGAAAGCCGACATCGCAGGAAACCCTGTCCTACAACCAGCCGCCTGTGCCACGCTCGCCGGCGACTCAGGGCCGACGACGCCCAACACTCTTTGACACCTGTGCATAACCTGCTCGAACCCGTCACCACACGCGAACGGTTCACCGCTCGAACCGCTCGGCTCGACCGACTCCGGCCGATGACGTACCGCGAACTTCGCGAACTTTGGCGCGGTGCCTGGATCGGGCATAGGAGAGGTCGGAAGGACCCGCCATGCCCCGCTTCTCCGCCAAGACCGCGCTGATCACCGGAGCGGCGTCCGGCATCGGCCTCGCCGCCGCCCAGCTCCTGGCGCGCGAAGGCGCCGCCCGCCTGATCCTGGTCGATCGCGACGAGGACGCGCTCGCCCGCGTGGACCTTCCCTGCCCTGTCACCCACGCCGCGGGCGACGTGCGCGACGAGGCGTTCTGGGAGTCGGCCGACCTCGGCGGCCTCGATCTCGCCGTCATCAACGCAGGGGTGGCGGGCGCCGGGCCGTTGACCGATCTGTCGTTCGACGAGTGGCGGCGCGTCCTGTCGGTCAACCTCGACGGCGCGTTCCTGACGCTCCGCGCCGCGATGCGCGCCATGGCGCCCCGAGGCGGTGCCATCGTCTGCGTCGCGTCGGCGGCCGCGCTCAAGCCCGAGCCCGGCGGCGGCCCCTATTCCGCGTCGAAGGCTGCGCTCCTCCAGCTCGCCCGGGTCGCCGCCAAGGAAGGGCTGGCGGGAGGGATCAGGATCAACAGCGTCGCCCCCGCCGGCGTCGAGACTCCGATCTGGGACGCCTTCCCCGATTTCGCCGCGCGCTTGGCCGAAGTCGGCCGCGACGCCGCCTTCGCCGAGATCGCCAACGCCGGCGCCCCGCTCGGCCGCTTCGCCAAGCCGGACGAGGTGGCGGAGCAGATCGCCTTCCTCCTGTCCGACGCCGCGGCGACGATGACGGGATCCACGCTGGTGGCGGACGGGGGGTATCTGCTTTAGCGCAGGGCGGCTTGCGCCGCCTCGGCGCAAGACTCGCCCAAGCTCGGCCGACGACCGCGCGAGCCCTTCTCGCGCGTGTCGGTCGACGACGCGGCTTCGCCGCGGCGCCGTCTCACCAGAGAACGCCTTTTATGGGAGTGAGCGGCTCCGGCGCCGGGTCCCCGATCGCCTCCAGCAGGTCGATCTCGATCGTCCGGCACATCGCGCTCATCGGCACGTCGTGGACGCTGTCCGCGAACGGGTCGACCAGGTCGTCGCCGATCTGGAGCACCGCCAGGAACATCAGTCCCGCGATCGTCGAGCCCACGGGCGTCGCGATTCCCAGCGTCTCGACCAGCCCGATCGGCAGCACGAAGCAGAATAGCCGGGTGAACAGCTCGGGGAAGAAGCGGTACTGGTTGGGCAGCGGCGTATTCTTCAGCCGCTCCATGCCGCCTTGCGCGTTGGCGATCTCAACCAGCACCGCCTCGATCGACGCCTGCTGCACCGTGTCGATCCAGCCCTTCTTGCGCGCGTCCTCCACGCGCCTGGACGTCCCGTCGAGCAGGCCGTTGGCGACGTTGACGCGCTTCAGCGACGGTTCGGCCTCGCCCTCTGACAGGAAGCGCAGGAGCTCGCCTTTCCGGAACTCTGGGTGCTTACGGAGCTGGCACCGGAGCGCGTTCACGTAGGCGATCTGCCGCAGCACGATCACCCGCTTCACCTCGCGCGCGTCCGGGTCGGGCAGGAAGTTGCGCACCTGCCGCGCCAGGTTGCGCGACGCGTTGATCATCGCGCCCCACAGCACCCGCCCCTCCCACCAGCGCTGATAGGCCGAGTTGTCGCGGAAGCCTAAGAACAGCGCGAGCGCGGTGCCGAACAGCGTCAACGGCAACTCGGGCGCCTTGAACGGCGATTGGAAGTAGAAGATCGTGACCGCGCAATCCCAGACGAACAGGATCACGAGCGGCCGCCACACGTCGCGGATGATCGCGGTCAGCCTCGGTCTTGCGTCCACTATCACAGGCGCAGCGCGGCCTGGGCCGCCTCGGCGCAGGACTCGCGCCAGCCCGGCCGGCGCGAGCACGCTCGCGTTCGACGACGCGGCTCCGCCGCGGCGCGCGCTGTCCTGATCGCGAATCCCCTCATCGCCGCCCCGAACGCCCCCGGAACGATTTGGATGCCCTCACCCCACCAGCGCCCGGTCGCGCATCCCGCGCCACACCCGCACCGCCTGCACCGTCTCGAACACGTCATGGACCCGGAGCAGCTGGACGCCAGTCTGCGCGCCGTGGAGGGCCAGCGCGACCGACCCGCCGAGGCGGCGGTCGGCGGGCGCCTCGTTGCCCAGCGCCCCGATCATCCGCTTGCGGCTCGCCCCGAGCATGATCGGACAGCCCAGCCCGTGGAACATGGCCAGCCCGTTCAGCAGCGCCAGGTTGTCGGACAGCGACTTGCCGAAGCCGATGCCCGGATCGACGATGATCCGCTCGCGCGCCACACCCGCCGCCGCCACGGCCGCCACGCGCGCTTCCAGCCAGTCGTACACGTCGAGGAGCACGTCGCCGTAGCGCCCGTCGCCCTTCCCCGCCTCGCCATGCGGCCCGCGCTTCGGGTCGGGCGAGTGCATCAGCACCACCGGGCACCCCGCATGCGCCACCACCTCCAGCGCCCGGTCGTCCCACAGCAGCGCGGACACGTCGTTGACGATCGCAGCGCCCGCAGCCAGCGCCGCCTCCATCACGCCCGCCTTGCGGGTGTCGACCGACACCAGAGTCCCCGCCGCCGACAGCCGCTCGACGACGGGGAGCACGCGCCGCCGCTCGTCCTCCTCCCACACCGTCTCCGCCCCCGGCCGCGTCGACTCGCCGCCCAGGTCGATCAGCGCGGCGCCCTCGGCCGACATGGCCACGCCCGCCGCGACCGGGTCGCCCAGATGCGCGCCGCCGTCCGAGAAGCTGTCGGGCGTGACGTTCAGGATGCCCGCGACCTGAGGCTGGTCCAACCGCAGCGTCCGCCCGCCCAGCGCCATAGCGGGCCGCGGCGCCGTCACCGCGCGATGGATCGCCGCCGCCCGCTCGTCATGCGCCCACAAGGTCCGCTCGAACTCGGCGATCGAGACGGTGCGCTTGCGGTCGCCGTCGATGACCTCATAGGCCGCGAACCACTGCATCCCCCCCGCCAGCCGCGTCACCTCCCCGTCGCGCCCGACGGGCGTGTCGACGAACTGCAAGGGGCGGAGGTGGAGGGATTGGGGCATGGCTTCTTCCTAACCCGGACGAAGTACCACTTTGTCCGGAGCCCGTCAGGGCTGCGTGGCGAGCAGGTACGTCTGCCTGAGGTCGTCGATCGGCTTCAGCCCGTCCGCGCTCTCGTAATGCCAGAAGCTCCACCCGTTGCACGCCGGCGCGTTCTGCAACGTGGAGCCCAGCTTGTGGATCGACCCCACCTGCCCGCATGCCGAGAGCAGCGAGCCATCCGCGCGCACCGTCGCCGACCAGCGCCGCTTGGCGTCGCTGATCACCGAACCCGCGGGCAGCATCGCCGTCTCCACCAGCTTGCCGAACGCCACCTTGGGCGCCGCCTTCGGGCTCTGCATCGTCGCCAGCGCCGACTCGTCGAGCGGCAGCGCCGCCTCGATCCGCTCCACGGCCGCCGCGCAGTATTCGGCCTCGCGCTCGATGCCGATCCAGCGCCGGCCCAGGCGCTTCGCCACCGCCCCCGTCGTCCCCGTCCCGAAGAACGGGTCGAGCACCACGTCGCCCGGCT
>DASVSW010000076.1:0-2337 GCA_036387895.1 Sphingomonas sp. | reverse complement strand
CGAGCTGCTCCAGTTCGGGCGCGCCGAGCCGCTCGGGGAGAGCCGCTGCCGATTGAGCCGGTTGTGGCGCGGGCGGCGCGGGACCGCGTCGGTAGCGGGCGCGGCGGGGAGCCGCTTCGTGCTGCTGACGCCGGACAGCGTCCTGGCGCTCGACCTGCCGCTGTCGGCGCTGGGCGGCACGGCGCGGGTGATGGCGGCAGGCGTCGGGGATGGCGACGCGCCGCCGGTCGCGACGGCCGCGATCACCGGCGCGTCGGTGCTGCCGCTCGCGCCGGTCGGCCTGGGTTGGACCGACGAGTCCGACGGCAGCGCGACGGTAAGCTGGGTGCGCCGCAGCCGCGCGGGCTGGCGCTGGCTCGACCGGGTCGACGCACCGCTGGGCGAGGAAACGGAACGCTATCGCGTGACGATCGCCATGGCGGGCGGCGTGCGCGAGGAACTCACGATCGCGCCGGTCGCAGTGGTGACAGCGGCGGAACGGGCGGCTGGGCCGGTAACGGTCAGCGTGCGTCAGCGCGGCACTTTCGGCGAATCGGATGCAGCGAGCATCGAGGTGGAGGGCGTATGACGGACACGGCGCGATGGAGTCTGCCGCTGCTGGAAGCGGGGCAGGCACAGAAGGAAATGACGCACAACGAGGCGCTCGCGACGCTCGACCTGCTGGTGCAGGCGAGCGTGGTGGCCGTTGGCCCGAACACGCCGCCGGCAAGTCCTGCGGCCGGGCAGTGCTGGGCCGTGGGCGCGGCGCCGACCGGGGCGTGGGCGGGGCATGCGCACGCGCTGGCGGGCTGGACCGCGGGCGGCTGGCGGTTCGCGGCTCCGGGCGAGGGCGCGAGCGTTTGGAGCGCGGCGGATGGCTGCTCCGCGATCTGGACGGGCGGGCAGTGGCGCGTCGGGCAGGTTGCGGGCGCGGCCCTGCTGATCGGCGGGGTGCAGGTGATCGGTGCTCAGCGGCCGGCGATCGCCGAGCCGGCGGCCGGGACGACCGTCGATGCGGAAGCGCGGACGACGCTGGCGGAGGTACTTGGCGTCCTGCGCGCGCACGGGCTGATCGCGTCATGATCCGCCAACGCCGACTACCGCGAAGCTGTGGCCCAGATACAACACTGGGCAACCAATGTCGCCTTGCACGGAAACCATTGGGCGCGTATCGAGTTTGCGCGCTGTCTGAAGTGACACTGTGAAAGGGGACTACCATGCGGAAGCTTGCCATTGTTCTGGCACTTGCCTCCACGGCCCTCGCCACGCCTACCCTCGCCCGCGACAAGTCGTGGTACGTGGGTGTTGAAGGCGGAGCGATGATCGTAGAGGACATCAATTACGACATCACCCTCGCGAACGGCACCGTTGTCCAAGACGGTGCCTCCGTCGACCATGAATATGGCTGGGATGTCGGTGGCCAGATCGGCTACGATTTCGGCGGCTTCCGCGTCGAGACCGAAGTCAGCTATCGTCAGGCGACGCTGGACGCCTACCGTTCGTCGGTGACGACGCCGGTCACCAGCGTGACCGGCGCGCCGGGCAATGCTCCGGCCGGGGTATATGACGGTGCGGGCCGCAAGACGAACGCACTGTCGTTCATGCTGAACGGCCTGCTCGACTTCGGTGACGACGATGCCATTCAGGGCTTTGTCGGCGGCGGTGTCGGCGTTGCTCGGGTCAAGGCGCGTTACGCGCTGAACACCAACAGCAACTTCCTGGATGATTCGGACACCAACTTCGCCTATCAGGCGCTGGCGGGTATTCGGGCGCCGTTGAGCGACAACATCGACGTGTCGGTGAAGTATCGCTTCTTCAACGTCGACAACGTTCAACTGATCGACGCTGGCGGCCGTCTGTATGAGGGTCGTTTCCGGTCGCACAGCATCCTGGGCGGCCTGACGTACAACTTCTACACGCCCGAGCCGCCGCCCCCGCCGGCGCCGGCTGTTGTGCCCGAGGCTCCTCCTCCCACACCTGCGCCGATTGTCGAAGCGCCGGTCTGTTCGCCGGGACCGTTCATCGTGTTCTTCGAGTGGGACAAGTCGGACATCACGCCCGAGGCCGCGTCGATCCTCGACAACGCCGTTACCCAGTATCAGAACTGCGGCAACGCGCAGGTCATGCTGGCGGGTCACGCCGACAAGTCCGGTTCGGCCTCGTACAACGTCGGGCTGTCACAGCGTCGCGCCGACGCGGTGAAGGGCTATCTGACCTCGCGCGCCATCCCGGAGACGGTGATCGCGTCCGAAGCGTTCGGCGAGAGCCGTCCGCGGGTCGACACCGCCGACGGTGTCCGCGAAGTGCAGAACCGCCGCGTGGAAGTGACCTACGGTCCGGGTTCGGGCCAGTAAGTCA
>DASVSW010000075.1:0-1772 GCA_036387895.1 Sphingomonas sp. | reverse complement strand
CTGGATCGTGGAAGAGCAGCAGATAGGCGACGATGAAAGTGCAGGCGCTGACGAAGTGCAGCGACTGGTTCACCAGACTGTGATGGTAGAAGCGGTGGTCGTCCCAGCGCTGCTCGGCGAGCTGCGCCTTGAAGGAGGCGGGGTTGATGAGCGTCCGGTCCGACATCGTCGATCAGCCTTCGGAGAGGTCGCGCTTGGCGAAGCGCACGAGCGAGAAATGGCCGAGCGGCGGGAGCTCGCGATGCTCGACCAGCTCGATCTCGGGGTGCGTCGCCGCCCAGTCGGTGTAGCGGCTGAACGGGAACTCGGTTCGAAAGCCCAACCGGCTGGTGACCGGCATCAGCAGCTTCTCGATCGAGCCGCGCAAGCCTTCGCCGGCGCCGACGCGGGTGGTGATGACGATCTCGCCGCCGGGGCGGCAGACGCGCGCGAACTCGTCGAGCGCGCGTTCCGGGTTGGGGCAGGCGGTGACGACGTATTGCGCGACGACCACGTCGAAGCTGTTGTCGCCGTAGGAGAGCGCCTCGGCATCGTCGACGCGGATGTCCTCGACGTTGGACAGGCCCAGGCTGCGGACGCGCTCGCGCGCCTTGTCGAGCATGTCGTCCGAGATGTCGACGCCGGTGATCCGGCTGTTCGACGAATAGCCGGGCAGCGAGATGCCGGTGCCGACCCCCACTTCGAGAATACGGCCGCCGACGCGCTCGGCGGCGCGGATCGCGTCGGCGCGGCCCTGGCGGAAGACGGGGCCGAAGACGAGGTCGTAGACGGGAGCCCAGCGGTCATACGCCTTGGCGACGCCCGCGGTGTGCATGGTGGTGGCCATTCTCTCTCCAGACCCGAAGGAGCCAGGTGCGACCGATCCGCCTCTGACGCCGCCGCGTTGCGGTTTCGCGACCGTTCGGCGACACTTCCGTGGACGCGGTGCGAAGAGTCCGTCCCGGAAGCGCCACGAGTCCACCCGGGCGTGGCGGTGGATCCGGCCCGTGAGCCGGCGACTAGGCCAGCTTGGCGATCGGCTTGGTCTTGTCGAACGACGCCGCCCAGCTCGCGACGACGCGGGTGGTGAACTCCTTCGCGACCACCGTCGACACCGCGTGATAGTCGGCGCGCGCCTGGTCAGGCGTCAGCGTCAGGACGAGGAAGCCCTTGTTGTCCTGGTCGCAGAACTTCACCTCGGGGCTGGCGGCCTGGATCATGCGGCCGATGCCGGGGAGCACGTCGCCGTATGACGGGCTGGAGATCGCGGTGGTGCCGAACTCGGCCGCGACCAGCTCTCCGGACGCATCGTGGAGGTCGTTCGCCCAGGCGGCGTGGCTGTCGCCCGCGAGCACGACCGGGCGGACGCCGATGCGTCGGAACGCCGCGTAGAGCCGTTCGCGGGCGGGCGGGTAGCCGTCCCAGCTGTCGAAGTTGAAGGGCAGGCCGGCGCGGTAGCCGGCTATGTTGGCCTGGACGCGCCCGCGGAACGCTTCGGGCATGCGGGCGAGCGCGGCTTGGAAGGCGGTGGGACCCAGCTGCTTCTCCAGGTCGGGGCCGTTGACGCGCGCCATGACGATCTGGTTGCCGAGCACCTGCCACGGTTTGCCCGCCCGCTTCGAGCGTGACAGCGTCGTCTCCAGCCAGCGCTGCTGTTCCGCGCCCAGCAGCTCGCGCTCAGAGCGCGCGCGTTCCGCCAGCAGCGTCGCGAACTCGTCGGGAGTCGGAACGGCGCCCTTGGGCGCGACCTGCTGCGACCGGGCGAGGAGGCGCGTCTCGACCATGGCGAGAGT
>DASVSW010000074.1:0-1546 GCA_036387895.1 Sphingomonas sp. | reverse complement strand
TTCGGCTTGATCTCCTTATCGTCGAGACCCGGCTTGGAATCCATCACGGCTTCGATCGAGCTCCGGGACGTTAGGTCGACACGGCCGGGCGCTGGCCCTTGGGCCCGTCGACGACGGCGCGCAGCCGATCGGACGGGATGCCCAGCCGGCCGGCCGCTGCGTCGACCTCGCGGCCGACCTCTCGCGCGACGGGCGACGCGGGCCCGGCGACCTGGGCGCGCGGACCGCGGACCTCGGCGAGGTCGCCGACAGAGGGCAGCGCGCCCGCCGCGCCGGATCGGCCATTTTTCCGCCGCTAGCCGACTGTGGGAGCTCGGGGGCTGACGGGCATTCCGGAAGCGCTCTCCGAGCGAAGCGCTCAGGTCAGAAGATCGGGTCTTCGCCCGGCCTATTCGGCACGTGGATGCCGCATTCGACCTTGTCCCACCCGCGCCAACGGCCGGCGCGGGGGTCTTCGCCCGGCAGCACCTTGGAGGTGCAGGGCTCGCAGCCGATCGACAGGTACCCTTGCGCCTCGAGCGGATGGCGGGGCAGGTCGTGGGCGGTGAAATACGCCTCCAGGTCGGCCTTCACCCAGTCGCCGAGCGGGTTGATCTTAAGCCGGCCCTCGTCGAGCTCGAAACGCGCGATGTCCTGGCGGGTGACCGACTGGAACGCTTTTCGGCCCGAGATCCAGCTGTCGAGCCCGGCCTTGGCGCGGCGCATGGGTTCGACCTTGCGGATGTCGCAGCAGCCCTCCGGATCATAGGACCAGCGGAGGCCGAGATCGTCCTTGGCGGACAGGATCGCCGGGAGCGGCGTCACCGTGCGGCTGTCGGAGAAACCGAGCGTCCGGATCAGCAGGTCGCGATAGGCGAGCGTCTCCGCGAACATCTTTCCCGTGTCGACGAAGATCACGGGCAGGTTCGGGTCGGCCTGGGCGACGAGGTGGAGCAGCACCGCGCTCTCCGTCCCGAAGGAGGAGACGACCGCGACTTCGCCCAGCGTTCTTTCCGCCACCAGCGTCCGCAGCATCGTCGCGGCGTCGACGCCCTCGAACCGGCGGGTCAGCGCATCGACGTCGCCCTGCGTCCAGGCGGGGCGGACGTCGATGACGTCGAGCTTACGCGCCGCGGTCGCCATGACGGAGCCTCCAGGCGGGCACGGCCGGGTCCGCGGCGGGTTGGTAGTGGTGCTCGTAGCGCTTGAGCGCGCGGGCGAGCGCCGCGCCGTCCAGCTCGGCTTCGGGCGCGAAGCTGTCGAAACCGCACCGGCGCATGAAGGGGATCTGGTCGACGAGAACGTCGCCGGCGGCGCGCAGCTCGCCCCGGAACCCCGCTTCGCGAAGGATCCGCGCGGCGGAGTAGCCGCGGCCGTCGCGGAAGGTTGGAAAGCTCACCTCGATCAGCCGGAGCTGGCCGAGGAAGGGCAGCAGCGCGCGCGCGTCGTCGCCCGCCTCCAGCCGGACGGCGGACGCGTTGGTCTGGCCCGCCACGAAGCTGTCGAGCGTCACGTGCGGCTCCTCGACGATCTCGTCGTCGCGGAAGCGCAGCTGCGGCTCGCCGCC
>DASVSW010000073.1:0-9798 GCA_036387895.1 Sphingomonas sp. | reverse complement strand
AGGAACTGCGCGAGGGAATCGAGATCACGCCGGAGAACCGCTCCTGGGCCGTGCGCGCGCAGGACACGCTCGACGCGGGCGTGGGGGTGAGTTCGGTCGGCAGCTGCTCGACGGTCGGCCCCGCCGGCCAGACCGGCTGCTTCCAGCAGCGCGTCCGCGAAGTCCGCCGCGAGAACGCCAATCGCGCCGCCGAGGAGAGCCGGCAGCCGCAGTGACGGTTGAGCGCGGCTTACGACCGGCGGAGCTTGGCTCGGTCCGCGTGACTGGCGCTCGAGTGGGTTCACCACGGGGGAGCGCGGACCCGATCGAGCCGCGCGCCTGGGCATCCTCTGAACTCGGAGAACGCCCATGACCGATCGCCTCCACGTCGCCTTCCTGCTCTTCCCGGACGTGACGCAGCTCGACCTGACGGGGCCGGCGCAGGTGCTGTCGCGGTTGGGCAACGCGACGGTGGACCTGGTCTGGCGGAGCCGCGATCCGGTGCCGACCGATGCGGGCTTCTCGATCGTGCCGACCGCGACGTTCGACGAGGTGCCGCGCGCCGACATCCTGTGCGTGCCGGGCGGGATCGGGGTCGCCAAGGTGATCGAGGACGACGAGGCGACCGCCTGGGTCCGCCGAGTGGGCGAGGGCGCGCGGTGGGTGACGAGCGTGTGCACGGGATCGTTGATCCTGGGCGGGGCCGGGCTGTTGGACGGGTACCGCGCGGCGACGCATTGGGCGTGGCGCGACGCGCTGCCGCTGTTCGGGGCAGAGGCGGTGGCGGAGCGGGTCGTGGTCGACCGCAACCGGGTGACGGGCGGCGGTGTCACGGCGGGGATCGACTTCGCGTTGCGGCTGACGGCGGAGGTCAGGGGCGAGGCGCACGCCAGGCTGGTGCAGCTGGCGCTGGAGTACGACCCTCAGCCGCCCTTCGACTCCGGCGCGCCGGAGCGGGCGGGGCCCGAGCTGGTCGCGGCGTACCGAGCCCGGGCGGACCGGCTGGCGCCGAACCGCGTCGAAGAGCTCAGGGCCGCCGCGGATCGACGGGGTCGGGCTGGGCCAGGATCGCCCGGTTCTTCTTGATGCCGTTGACGCGGTGCCAGATGTAGAAGGCGACCGCCGCGACGCCCAGCACGCCGATGACGATATGCGCTTGGTGGAACGCCGCCTTGAGCCGGGGGTCGCTGTTCCACTGTTCGCCGAGCTCGCGTCCGACCCAGGCGAGGCCGAAGCAGAAGGGCCAGGAGCCGATGAAGGTGTAGAGGTGGAAGGGCACGAGCGGCATCCGCGCCACGCCCGCCGGGAAGGCGATGAAGGTGCGGATGACGGGCAGGAGCCGGCCGACGAGCACCGCCCAGGAGCCCCAGCGCGCGAAGAAGCGTTCGGCGGCGTCGACCTCGTCGAGGCCGACGAGGAAGTATTTGCCGTATGCCGCGACGAACGGCCGCCCGCCGCGCTTGCCGGCCTCATAGGCGAAGACTGAGCCGACGTTGCACCCGAACGCGCCGGCGGTGGCGGCGAGGTAGATGTTGAACTCGCCGGTCGAGACCAGATAGCCGGCGAGCGGCATGATGATCTCGGAAGGGAGCGGGATGCACGCGCTCTCGATCGCCATGAGGAGCACGACGCCCCAATATCCGCCTGCGCGGATGACGCCGACGCAGAAGGTGACGAGCGCCGCGATGATGGTTTCGAACATGGGCGGCGTGGTTGGCGCGGCCATACGCGGGCGTCAATCGGAACCGCGGCGATGACGGACGGTTCAGCCGAGGTATGGCCGATATGCAACTGAACGACGGGCGCTCCATGCCGCAGCTGGGGCTCGGCACCTATCAGATCCCCGACGCCCAGGCCGCGGGCGTGGTCCGGCAGGGGCTCGACATCGGTTACCGCCTCGTCGACACGGCCGCGCTCTACCATAACGAGCGCGGGGTCGGCGAAGGTCTTCGCGCCGCCGACGCCTTCGTCACGACCAAGCTGTGGAACGACCGGCACGGCGACGCGCGGGCGGCGCTGGAGGAGAGCCTGGCGCTGCTCGGGCTCGACGCGGTCGACCTGTACCTGATCCACTGGCCCGCGCCGGACGCCGGCCGGTACGTCGAGGCGTGGGAGGCGCTGGTGCGCCTCCGCGAGGCGGGGCTGGCGCGGTCGATCGGGGTGTCGAACTTCGAGCCCGGGCATTTCGAGCGCGTGATCGAGGCCACGGGCGTCGTGCCCGCGGTCAACCAGGTCGAGCTCCACCCGCGCTTCCAGCAGCGCGCGCTCCGCGACTACCACGCCGAGCACGGGATCGTGACGCAGAGCTGGTCGCCGCTGGGCCAGGGCGGCGACATCCTGCGCGACCCGGCCGTGCAGCGGGTGGCGGACAAGTACGGCCGCTCGACGGCGCAGGTGATCATCGCCTGGCACCTCCATCATGGCCTGTCCGTCATCCCCAAGGCGGCTGATCCGGCGCACCTCGCGGATAACTTCAACGCCACGACGCTGACGCTGGAGCCCGACGACGTGGCGGCGATTGACGCGCTCGACGCGGCCGACGGGCGGATCGGGCCGGACCCGTCGACCTTCGGATGAGGGTCGCGCGCGTCGCCGAGCCCGACGATTTCGAGGGCTGGCGCGACGAGGCGCGCGCGCTCGCGGCGGACGGCGTGCCGCCCGACCAGGTGGTGTGGCAGGTGGGCGACGTGCCCACCGACCTGTTCGTCGGGCAGGCGACGGGAACCCACGAAAGCAATACTTTCGTGGGAACCCCGGAGGCGGGTGCGCCTACGCCGGCGGCGAACCCCGGCTTCTCGGTGCCGCGCGCGTTCATCGACCTGGCGCGCGACGTGGTGCCGGCGAACGACCCGGAGCGGTTCGGGCTGCTCTACACGGCGCTGTACCGGCTGCGGCGCGAGCCCAAGCTGATGGACGACGGCGCGGACCCGTTGATCCGGCGGCTCGACGGCATCGCCAAGGGCGTGCGGCGCGACGTCCACAAGATGCGCGCCTTCGTGCGCTTCCGCGAAGTGACCGATGAGGACGGGTCGCGCTACGTCGCGTTCTTCGAGCCCGAGCACCATATCGTGCGGACGAACGCGGCGTTCTTCGTCAACCGCTTCGCGTCGATGCGCTGGTCGATCCTGACGCCCGAGCTGTCGATCCACTGGGACGGAGCCACGCTCGCGGAGGGGCCGGGCGCGACGCGGGCCGACGCGCCGGAGGGCGATCCGGTCGAGGAGGTCTGGAAGACCTATTACGCCAGCATCTTCAACCCGGCGCGCGTCAAGGTGGGCGCGATGCTGCGCGAGATGCCGCGCAAATACTGGCGGAACATGCCCGAGACGGCGCTCGTCTCCGGGCTGCTGGCGGGCGCGAGAGGAAGGGAGCTGGGCATGATCGAGACGGCGCGGAGCGCGGAGATCGGCGACAACGCGCAAGCCGCCTGGGAGGCGCTGCGCGAGGAGGCGCGGGGCTGCACGCGCTGCCACCTCTACAAGCCCGCGACGCAGACGGTGTTCGGCGAAGGGCCGGTCGGCGCCACCATGATGTTCGTCGGCGAACAGCCGGGCGACCAGGAGGACCTGGCCGGGCGGCCCTTCGTCGGCCCCGCCGGGCAGATGTTCAACCGCGCGCTGGGCGAGGCCGGGATCGACCGGTCGGAGGCGTACGTCACCAACGCGGTCAAGCACTTCAAGTTCGAGCCGCGTGGGCGTCGGCGCATCCACGCGAAGCCCGACACGGGCGAGATCAACGCCTGCCGCTGGTGGATCGAGCAGGAGCGGATGCTGCTCCGGCCGCGGGTGACGGTGGCGCTGGGGGCGACGGCGGCGCGGTCGCTGTTCGGGCGGACGATGACGATCGGCAAGGAACGCGGCCGCGCGCTGGAGCTGCCCGACGGCGGCGAGGCGTGGATCACGGTGCATCCGAGCTACCTCCTCCGGCTGCCCGACCCGGGACAAGCGGAGGCGGAGTTCGGGCGGTTCGTCGAGGACTTAAAGCTGGCGCACCGAGCGCTTGAGGGCGCGGCGGGGTAGGGGGTTTCGTCCCACCCCGGCGCAGGCCGGGGCCCAGGGCCGCGCGTATCTCCCGGTGACGATGGTCCCCCTCGCTCTGGGCCCCGGCCTTCGCCGGGGTGGGGTGTGGGGGCGGGGCTGCCGCCTTGCCGGCGTTGGTAGTTGGACGCCGGGGTGTCACCTTCGACGAGCGGGTGTCGGGGCCAAGTGGCTGTTTCGTTTGCTCTTTCCGGGCGAAGTTTACGTGTTGGACGCGATACGACGACATCCGCACGGATTTCCGCGGTTTTCGAGAATCCGTTCCGCGCTAAGTCGCTGAAAGCGTGGCGTTTGCGACTTTGACTCCATTGGACGCCTTCAGCGCGTCTCGAGCGCTTCCTCTCGCCCGAAGAAGCGGCAGCCCGGCTCAGGGCCGGGGTGACGGGGGAGGATTGGGTGCGCACCGGCCAGCTTGGATCACGAAGACGCGCTGTAGGACAGGCTCTAGTTTCCCCGCCGGAGTGGCGAGGAACAAGGGCGTCCGCTATCAACCCAGAGCGGACAGTCGGCGGTGGTCCGCTTATGATCCATTGCAGACCATTGCAACAGAAGGCATTCACTCGCTTTAGCCGCGAAAGCATCGCACAAGGTGGCGGAACCCGAGCCATGTACAATCGATTTATTGCCCGCGAGCACCAAAATCTAAGCTAACGTTCGCTCTCCACCCATAGCGGACATTCGTCGTTGAGATGAGATGCTCGTAAAAGGTGCGCCTTCTTCAGCATCATCGACCCGTTCACCCATCGCTCCCGCCGCTCTATACCCGCCCGATGATCCGTTCCCGCCGCTCCGCCCTTTTCATGCCCGCGTCCAACGCGCGCGCCGTCGAGAAGGCGCGGGCGCTGCCGTGCGACGTGGTGATCCTCGACCTGGAGGACGCGGTGGCGCCCGAGGCGAAGCAGGCGGCGCGGGAGGCGGCGGTGGCGGCGGTGCGCGAAGGCGGGTTCGGGAAGCGGGAGCTAGTGGTGCGGGTGAACGGGCTCGACACCCCATGGGGCGTGGCGGACCTGGAGGCGTTGCGGGATGCCCCGGTCGACGCGGTGCTGCTGCCGAAGGTGTCGGACGGCCGGGCGCTGGAGGCGGCGCGGGGGCATGTCGCCGTGCCTCTATGGGCGATGATCGAGACGTGCGGGGCGATGCTCGCGTTGCGTGAGATCGTGGAGGCCGGGCCGGCGGTGCTGGTGGCGGGGACGAACGACCTGGCCAAGGAGATGCGCTGCCGGCCGGGGGTCGACCGGGCGCCGCTCGTGCCGCTGCTGTCGCAGATCGTGGTGGCGGCGCGGGCGGGCGGGGCGGACGCGCTGGACGGGGTGTCGAACGTCATCGACGATCCGGACGCTGTGGAGGCGGAATGCCGGCAGGGGCTGGCGCTGGGGTTCGACGGCAAGACGCTGATCCACCCGAGCCAGATCGCGCCCGCCAACCGCGTGTTCACCCCCGGCGCGGACGAGGTCGCCTGGGCGCGCGCGGTGGTCGAGGCGTTCGAGCGGCCCGAGCATGCGGGCCGCGGCGCGATCCGGGTGGAGGGACGGATGGCGGAGCTGCTGCACCTGGAGGAGGCGCGGCGGACGCTGGCGCTGGCGGCGGCGTCAGGGGCGGACGGGACGGGTGGTGCTGCCGGTGAGGATTGAACTCACGACCTCAGCCTTACCAAGGATGCGCTCTACCACTGAGCTACGGCAGCACGGCCCGTCGGACGGAAGCCGGGCGTAGAGCGGAGGGGCGGCGGATTGTCAAGCGCCCGAGGCCGCGCGATAGGCTTGAGGAATGAGCGAGAAGGGCGGCGACAAGGACGCGCGGGCCGAGCGGCTGGCGGCGCAGCTGCGGGCGAATCTGAAGCGGCGGAAGGAACAGGCGCGGGGGGGTAAGACGACGCCGGCCCGGCCGGGCGACGCTGCGGACAGCTGAAGTCGTGGAGCCCTGATCATCCTCCCCCTGGCGGGGGAGGACATTAGCGTCGGATCAGAGCGGCGCGCACTTCGCGGCCAGCCAGGCGCGGTCGGCTTCGTCGAGCTCCGGCCCGAGCGCGTCCAGCACGCGGGCGTGGTAGGCGTCGAGCCACGCCCGCTCCGCTTCCGTCAGCAGGGCGGGGTCGATCAGGTCGCGCTCGATCGGGGCCAAGGTCAGCGTTTCGAACCCCAGCATCGGGCGGTCGCCGCCGGGCACCGCGCGCTCGACGATCAGGACGAGGTTCTCGATGCGGATGCCGTATTCGCCCGCCTTGTAGTAGCCGGGCTCGTTGGACAGGATCATGCGGGCGCGCAACGGCTCCATCGCGGCCCCGCCGGGATAGTTGGGCGACGCGATGCGCTGCGGGCCTTCGTGGACCGAGAGGTACGCGCCGACGCCGTGGCCGGTGCCGTGGGGGTAGTCGAGCCCCGCTTCCCAGAGCGGCCGCCTGGCGAAGGCGTCGATCTGGCCGCCGAGCGTGCTGTCGGGAAACACGGCGGTGGCGATGGCGATGTGGCCGCGTAAGGTCCGGGTGAAGCGGTCGCGAATCTCAGGTGTCGGCGTACCGACGGGGACGACGCGGGTGATGTCGGTGGTGCCGTCGCGATACTGGCCGCCCGAGTCGATCAGGAAGAGCTGGCCCCGCTCGATCGGCGCGTTCGACTCGTCGGTGACGTGGTAGTGCGGGATCGCGCCGTGCGCGCCGGTGGCCGAGATCGTCGAGAAGCTGGTGTCGAGCAGCGCGCCCGTGGCCTCGCGGAACTCGAGCAGCTTGGCGGCGGCCGATAGCTCGGTCTGGCCGCCGCGCGGCAGCTCGGCTTCGGCCCAGCGGAGGAAGCGGGTGATCGCGGCGCCGTCGCGGACGCTCGCGGCGCGGTGGCCGGCGATCTCCGCGTCGTTCTTGAGCGCCTTGGCGAGGACGGTGGGGTCGCGCAGGGCCAAGACCTTCGCGCCGCCCGCCTCCAGCCGGTCGAAGATGGCCGCGACCGCGCGCTCCGGGTCGGCGGCGACCCGCTTGCCGGCGAAGCCCGACAGGGCGGGCGCGAAGTCGGCGCGGTCGCGGACGCGCACGCTGTTGCCGAGATGCTGGCGGACGGCGTCGTCGATCTTCTCCGGCTCGACGAACAGGTCGGCGGTCCCGTCGGCGTGGACCACCGCATAGGCGAGCGCCACGGGGGTGTGGTCGACGTCGGCGCCTCGGACGTTGAGCGTCCAGGCGATCCCGTCGAGCGCGGACAGCACCACCGCGTCGGCGTCGCGCCGCGCCAGCCATTCGGCGATGTCGGCGCGCTTGGCCGCCGAGTTGCGGCCCGCGAGCGCGTCGTCATGGGTTGCGAGCTTGGCGGGCGAGGGGGCGGGGCGGTCGGACCAGACCGCGTCCACTGGGTTCGCCTCGACGGCGACCAGCGCCGCGCCGCGGTCGGCGAGCGCGCGGCCCGCCTGCTCGACCCAGTCGCGGATGTGGAGCCACGGGTCGTAGCCGATCCGAGCACCGTCGGGCGCGTGCTCGCCGAGCCAGGCGGCGACGCTGGTGTCGGGTACCTGCTCGAACCGCCAATGGTCGGCCGAGACCTGCTCGCGCACCTGGAGCGTGTAGCGGCCGTCGACGAAGAGCGCGGCCTCCGCGGGCAGCACCACCGCCGTTCCCGCCGACCCGCCGAAGCCGGTCAGCCAGGCGAGCCGCTGGGCGTAGGCGCCGACATATTCGCTCTGGTGCTCGTCGGTGAGGGGGACGACGAAGCCGTCGAGCCGCTGACGCTGGAGCTCGACGCGGAGAGCCTGGAGGCGGTCGGCATGGGTGGACATGGGTGGCGGGCCTCGGATCGGGTGGACGCGTCCGACTGCCAGCGTCCGGGGCGGGCGTCTAGACCGGCCGTGGGACGGCGGAGCGGGTCGGGCGGTGGACTTCCCGGTGGTGCGCGCCGCCGCTCGGGCTAAGATGGCCGGGCCGAGGCGGGCCGCCGCCCGGCGCCGTCGGAGGACCATCGATGACCGAAGCACGCCTCCTGTCCGTCCAGGTCGGGCGCGTCGCGCCGCTCGGGGACCAGGGCGTGCCGAGCGGCTTCGTGAAGCGTCCGACCGCGCAGGCCGTGACGGTCGGACCGCTGGGGCTGGCGGGGGACGAGCAGGCCGACCTGTCGGTCCATGGCGGGCCGGAGAAGGCGGTGTATGGATACGCCGCGGCGCATTACCCCGCCTGGATCGCCGACCATCCCGAGCACGCCGCGCGGTTCGTCGCCGGCGGGCTGGGCGAGAACCTGACGATCGAGGGCCTGACCGAGGCCGACCTCCGCGTCGGCGACGTTCACGCGGTCGGCGACGCGCGGCTGCAGGTCTGCCAGCCGCGCCAGCCCTGCTTCAAGTTCGCGCTCCGCTTCGGCGACAACCGCCTGCCCAAGGCGATGGTGCGCAACGGGCGGTCGGGCTGGTACTACCGCGTCCTGCGCGTCGGGACGGTGCGGGCGGGCGACCCGGTGCTGCTCGACGACCGGCCGCATCCCGAGTTCCGGTTCGACAGGCTGGTCGAGATCGTGAACCGAGGCGGCGCCACGCCCGATGAGCTGACCCGGATGGCGGACACGCCGGCGCTGGCCGCGCACCTGCGCGCGGCGGCCCGGCGGGCGCTCGCCGAACGTTGGGCGTGAGAGCGCTCTTCTGACGCCCCCCTTCCTTATCCGCGCTCAACCTCAGAGTCCGCCGGTTCACGCCGGACCCGGTGTGAGATGGTGGAAGCGGGTCGACGTCTCGCAGGTCAACCGCCCCGTTCCTCCCTCCGCGGCGCCCTGTGCGAAATCCTCGCGCCGCCGCGAGTCGCCGAACGGCGCGGGCTTTCAGCTCCGTCCGAAACGGAGTCGATCCCACGCGTCGGACGCTCGCCCGCCAGCGTCGAGCGTGGTAGGGCCGTCTCCGCCCGCGCCACCGCGGCCCGGCCTTGAGGACGATGTGAGCGACGCGTTTTCCGGGATGGTCCGGCGGATCTACGAAACCGTGGCGGAGCCGCACCGGCACGAGCAGGTCATGGCCGAGGTGCTGGAGGCGACCGGTTCGCGGTACATGCTGATGGCGGCGACAGGCCAAGGCGTCGAGACGCGCGAGCCGTCGTTCTTCGGCGACTTCACCGGCCTGATGCTCGACGGGATCAGGAACTATCGCGAGGAGATGCACGGGATCGACCCGACGTTCGAGTTCGTCGCGGCCAACCCGACCGCCGGCTTCTTCGCCACCGATCGGCATATGACCAGGGAGGAGCACGCGACGCATCCGTTCGTCGCCTGGACGCGCCACCATTTCGGCAATCAGCATTGGTCGTTGCGCTACATGCTCCGCGACGGGCTGCATTTCGGAGTGGCGCTGCATCCCCTCGATCGCTCCGATCCGCACCGGCCGGAGGAGCGTGAGCTGTTCGACCTGCTTCTCGAGCACATGGCCTGCGCTTGGCGGATCGCCACGCGGCCGCCCGATCTGTCGACGCGGTCCGACGCGTGCGTCGTGTTGAACGCCACGGGGCAGGTCGCCGCGATCTCGCCCGCCGGCGAGGCCGTGATGGCCGCGGGAGACGGGTTGCGGATCCAGGAGCGGCGGTTGAGCGCTTCCGACGGCTGGGCCGAGCGGAGGTTGGGGGCGCTCGTCGGGGCCGCGTTGTCGCCGTTCGACCGCGGCCAGGCAGGCGGCTCGATGTGCGTTCCGCGCCCGTCAGGGAAACGTCCGTTCTACGTCAACATCGACCCCCTGCCCGAACAGGCGGGCTTCGGAAGGCTTGGACGCGGCGCCATCGTCCGGATCATCGATCCAGACGCGGGGAGTCGACCGCTCGGGGACAGGCTGGTCGAGC
>DASVSW010000072.1:0-4416 GCA_036387895.1 Sphingomonas sp. | reverse complement strand
CACGGACAGCTCGGCATGGCCGTCCTCCAGCGCGTCGCCACCGAGGTGGCCGAGATCGCCAAGGTGGAGGCCTATCCCCGTATGGAGGGCCGCCAGATGCTGATGGTGCTGGCGCCCAAGTGATGCGCGTCGCGGTGCTGGCGTTGGCGCTGGCTGGCTGCGCCGCCGCCGCGCCGGCGAAGGACGAAGCGGCGGCGCACGGCGCGCACGCCGCCTCGCCCAAGGCGTCGACGGAGGCCGCGCGCGCCTTGGACGCCGCGATGGCGAAGATGCACGCCGGCATGGGCGTGGCGTCGGCCGACCCCGACGAGAGCTTCATGCGCATGATGATCCCGCATCATGAAGGCGCCATCGCCATGGCGCGCATCGAGCTCGAGCACGGCCGCGACCCGCAGGCGCGCAAGCTCGCGCAGCAGGTCATCGCCGCGCAGGAACGCGAGATCGCCGAGATCCGCGCCTGGCTCGCCACCCGGCCGAAGGGCTAGGCCGCCAGCGCCGACGACTCGCCCGCCGCCGCGTCGAGCAGGCGGCGCTCCAGCGCGCGCAGCCGCGGGCCGGCTTCGATCTTCTCCCCGGTCAGGTCGGTGATGTAGAAGGTGTCGACCGCGCGCTCGCCATAGGTGGCGACGTGCGCCGAGTGGATCGTCACGCGCGACTGGAACAGCGCGTGGGCGAGCTGGTTGAGCAGCGCCGGCCGGTCGCGCGTGTTGACCTCGACGACGGTGAAGCGGTTGGACGCGCGGTTGTCGACATGGACGTTGGGCGCGATCGGAAAGGCGTCCGCGCGCGTCCGCGCCGCGGGTTTGGCCTGGAGGCGGTCGGCGAGGCGGCCCCGGTTCGCCAGCGCGTCCTCGATCGCGGCGCGGAGCCGCGCCAGCTGCTCGGCTTCGTCGAAGGGTCGGCCGAGCGGGTCCTGGACCAGGAAGTTGTCGAGCGCGCAGCCGTCGCGCGTCGTGTGGATGCGCGCGTCGATGATGTTGCCGCCCGCCAGGTGGATCGCGCCGGCGATCCGGTAGAACAGGCCGGGATGGTCGGCCGCTTGGATCGTGACCAGGGTCGCGCCGCGGTCGGGATCGACCTGCGCGTCGATGGCGAGGTCGCGGCCCGCCGCTTCCCGCATGAAGCGGGCGTTGCGAGCCAAGACCTCGTCGGGCTCGGCGATCCAATAGGCTTCCGGGAAACGGCGGACGTGCGCGTCGACCGCGTCATCGGGCCAGCCCAGCGCCTCGCGCAGCGTCCGCTGCTTCGCCGCGATGCGGTCGGCGCGGCCGCGCTGCTTATGGCCGAGGCGCAAGACCTCCTCCGCCGAGTCGTGGAGCTCGGAGAGGAGCTGGCGCTTCCAGCCGTTCCAGACGCCCGGCCCGACCGCGCGGATGTCGACCACCGTCAGGATCAGGAGGAGCCGGAGCCGTTCGGGCGACTGCACCACCCGGGCGAAATCGAGGATCGTCTTGAAGTCCGACAGGTCGCGCTTGAACGCGGTCGCCGACATCAGGAGATGGTGGCGCACCAGCCAGGACGCCGTCTCCACCTCGCCCGGCGTCAGCCCGAGCCTGGGCCCCAGGCGGTCCGCCACCTCCGCGCCGAGGATCGAGTGGTCGCCGCCGCGCCCCTTGGCGATGTCGTGGCAGAGCATCGCGAAATAGAGCGCGCGCCGCGACGCGCCCGTCGGGAAGATGGCGGACGCTAGGGGATGGTCCTCCTTCAGCTCGCCCTTCTCGATCCGGGCGAGCAGGCCGATGGCCCGGATCGTGTGCTCGTCGACGGTGTAGTGATGATACATGTCGAACTGCATCTGCGCCACGACGCGGCCGAAATCGGGGACGAAGCGGCCGAACACGCCGCTCTCGTTCATCCAGCGCAGGACCAGCTCGGGGTCGCGCGGCGAGGTCAGGACGTCGAGGAAGAGGGCGTTCGCACGCGGGTCGTCGCGTACCTCGTCGACCCGTTTCGCGTCGCGGGCGGCGGCGCGCATCGCGAGCGGATGGACCTCCAGGCCGTGCTTGTCGGCCAGCTGGAAGATCTCGACGAGGCGGACGGGATCGGCGGCGAAGAAGCGGTCGTCGGGCAGCGCCAGCCGGCCGCGGTCGAGGACGAAGCCGTGGAGCTTGCCTGGCCGCCGCCGGAACGTCGGCAGGCTCAGCCAGCGCCGCCCCCGCGCCGCGAACCGCTCGTCGAGATGAGCGAGGAAGACGCCCGTCAGCGTCCCCACCGACTTCGCCTGGAGGAAATAATATTGCATGAACCGCTCGACCTTCGAGCGGCCCGGCCGGTCGTGGAAGCCCATGCGGTCGGCGATCTCCCGCTGGACGTCGAAGGTCAGCCGGTCCTCGGCGCGCCCGGTGACGAGGTGGAGATGGCAGCGCACCGCCCAGAAGAAGTCGTCCGCCCGGTGGAAGCGCCCGTACTCGGCGGGGGTGAAAAGACCGGCGTCGACGAGCTCGGCGGCGCGGTCGACGTCGTGGACGTATTTGCCGATCCAGAACAGCGCGTGGAGGTCGCGCAACGCGCCCTTGCCCTCCTTTACGTTGGGTTCGACGACGTAGCGCGTGTCGCCCATCTTGACGTGGCGCGCGTCGCGCTCCGCCAGCTTGTCGGCGATGAAGGCGCGCGCCGTGTCGGCCTGCACCTCCGCCTTGAACCGACGCGCGGCCTCGGCGTGGAGCGCCGCGTCGCCGCACACGTGGCGGCCTTCCAGAAGCGCGGTCCTGACCGTCACGTCGGCGCGCGCCTGGCGCACCATCTCGTCGAGCGAGCGGCTGGAATGGCCGATCTTCAGGCCCAGATCCCAGAGCGCGTAGAGCATCGACTCGATGACCTGCTCCGAATGCGGCGTCTGCTTGCCCGGGGTCAGGAAGGCGATGTCGACGTCGGAATGGGGCGCCATCTCGCCGCGGCCGTATCCGCCGACCGCCATGATCGTCAGCCGCTCGCCCGCGGTCGGATTGGGCAGGGGGTGAAGGCGCGTCGTCACGACGTCGTGGAGCACGCGCACGATCTCGTCGACGAGATACGCCTGTCCGTTCGCCGCCTCCAGGCCGCAGGACGGCCGCGTCGCGAGCCGGCGCCCGATCTCGGCGCGGCCCGCCTCCAACGCTCCCTTCAGCAGTTGCGCGACGTGGCGGCGGAGCGTCGCGTGATCGTCGAACGGCAGCGCCGCCACCGCCGTCGAGAGCGTGCCGCGGTCGACGATGGCGGGACGGTCGGGCAGCGAGTCGAAGCGGTTAGGCATGGTCACCGAAACGATCGAAAGATCGGCTCGTCGCCGAACCGAGCCAGAGTAACGAGAACCCGGTCGAAGCTGAACAAGTTAACGGAAGTATCGGCGTGAAATCGACAAACTAACGATGCAAGCTGATCCAGATTACACAGTCGGCTCGTCATCGGCAACACGGCGGTAGTCGAAGGGCCGTCTGATATGGGGTCGGCAGCGATAGCGAGGGACCGGAGCATTGCCCGCGACTGTTTCACAGGCCGCGCGTGTAGGACAGCCCGATCTTCGCCGGCGGCGAGATCGGAAACGCCTCGTCGAGCGTTGGCGTGGGCGACATGACCGCTCCCCGCATCGTCCTTGCGACTATCGGCTCCTATGGCGACCTTCACCCGTTCATCGCGATCGGTCTGGCGCTGCGCGCCCGCGGCGCGGAGGTGGCGCTGGCCGTGCCGGAGGACCACCTGCCCAAGGTCCGCGCCGCGGGGTTGGACGGCGCCGCGATCCTGCCCGTCTATGAAGAGCTGGGCCGGACGATCGGCCTGGCGCCGGAGGAGATCATCCGGCGCACCGTCGCCGACAACGATTTCCTGATCCGCCGGGTGCTGCTGCCGCCGCTGGCGGACGGGGTCGAGCGGCTGGTCGACATGGCGAGGAACGCCGACGCGATCGTCGGGTCGGCGGTGGCGCTGGCGGCGCCTATCGCGGCCGAGCGGCTGCGGCTGCCGTTCGTGCGGGTGCTGTTGCAGCCGATGCTGTGGTTCTCGGCGGACGACCCGCCGATGCTGCCGCCCTTCCGCCTGCTGCGCCGCCCGCCGGTCGGGCGCGCAGGCCGGGCGTGGAACCGCGCGCTGCTGACGCTGTTCCGCGCGGAGCTGCGGCGCCGATTCGGCGGCGCGGTCGACCGGGTGCGTCGCGCGAACGGCCTGGCGCCCGCGCGCGCGGCGCCGATGGTGGAGGCGGGACCGTGGACGGCCCGGACGATCGGTACTTATTCGCCGGTCCTGGGCGGCGGGCCGAGCGACGCGCTGACCGGTTTCCCCTGGTTCGACGCGGACGAGGACGGGACGGCGGCGCTCGATCCGGAGCTGGCAGCGTTCCTCGACGCCGGGCCGGCACCGCTCGTCGTCTCGTTGGGGTCGTTCCTGCCCTATTCCGACACCGACCTGTACCGGCGCGCCGTCGAGGTCGCGAAGCGGCTCGGG
>DASVSW010000071.1:0-4239 GCA_036387895.1 Sphingomonas sp. | reverse complement strand
CCGGCGGGTCGGCAAGCCGACCCGTTCGACGACGCGGCTTCGCCGCGGCGCCTGCCGTCCTCACGCCATCCGTTCGGCCGACAACCGTTCCATGATCGACAACGGCATCGCGCCGTCCTTCAGGATCGCGTGGAAGCGCTTGAGGTCGAAGCGGTCGCCTAAGCGCTTCTCGGCGGCCTGGCGGGCGCGGACCCAAGCCATGTGGCCGACCTTGTAGCTGCACGCCTGGCCGGGCTGGGTGCAGTAGCGCTCGACCTCGCGCCGGCTGCGCGGCTCGGCGAAGCCGGTGGTGTCGACGAGGTAGCGCGTCGCGCGCTCCCGGTCCCAGCGCTTCGTGTGGATGCCGGTGTCGACCACCAGCCGCGCCGCGCGGAACAGGAAGCTCTGGAGATAGCCCGCCCGGTCGAGCGGCGTCTTGTACGCGCCCAATTCGTCGGCCAGCTGCTCGGCGTAGAGCGCCCAGCCTTCGCTGTACGCGCCGAAGAAGCCGATCTTGCGGAGCATCGGGATGTCGGTCGACAGCTGTTGCGTCGAGATCTGGAGGTGATGCCCTGGATCGCCCTCGTGATAGGTGAGCGCGGGCAGCCCGTATTTGGGCCAGTCGCCCACGTCCTTGAGGTTGATGTAGTAGATGGCCGGCCGCGACCCGTCGAGCGCGGCGCGCCGGTAATAGCCGTTCGACGCGCCGTCCTGGATCTCGACCGGCACCGCGCGGATCTCGAGCGGCGCTTGCGGATAGTCGACGAAGGCGCGGGGCAGGCGGGTGCGCATGTCCTCCACGTCGCGGTTCAACGACGCGATCAGCTGGGCGCGGCCCTCCGGCGTGTCGGGATAGAGCTGGTCGGTGCGTTTGTTGAGCTCGGCCAGGCGTGCGCCGACCGATCCTTGCGTCAGGCCCGCGCCGCGCAGGATGCCGTCGAGCTCCCCGCTGATCTCAGCCACCTGCTCCAGGCCCATGCGGTGGACCTCGTCGGGGGTGAAGTCGGTGGTCGTCGACTGGCGGAGCGCGGCGGCGTAGATCGCGTCGCTCTGCGGCACGCGCCACACGCCGTCGCCGGCGGGAACGCGGCCGCGCAAGTCGCGGACGAAGGCGATCTGGCGGTCGAGCGCCGGGTAGACGCGCGTTTCGACGATCCGCGCGGCGCGAGGGCCCCAGTCGCCCGCGACGTTCTTGGCCCGGGCGCGGGTGACGAGGCTGTTGACCATCGCGCTCGAGGCGGCGGGTTGGCCCCGCAGCTTCTCCATCTGCCCCAGCGTCAGGTCGAGCGACCAGGCGGGCGCCGCGTAGCCGCGCGCCGCGTCATGGCGCTGCACCTCGACGTCTTGGTCCAGCACGCGCGCGAACTGGTCGAGGCGCGACAGGTACGCCTCGGCGTCGGCCGCGGTCTCGATCGTGTGGGTGTCGTTGAGGAAGTCGGGCGTGGAGAAATAGGCGCCGCCCTGCTGGAAGATGCGGTAGGGCCGGTTGACGCTGTCGAGGCCGAACCGCTCGGTCGCGACGGTCCCGTTGCGCAGCGAGTAGAGCACGATCTCGCGGTTGAGCGCGGCGGCCGGCGTCAGCTCCGCCGTCGGGAACCGCTCGAGCTCGCCCAGCCAGCGCTTGGTGCGCCCGAGGTCCTCCTGCCGCGCCGCCAGCCCGTCCTCGTCGAGTTCGTACTTCAGCTTGGCGCGCGCGCCCTTGTCGAGGCCGAGGCCGGTCGCGAACTCCGGGCTGTTGTCGATCGAGTCGTCGAAGATGCGCTGGAACAGCGCGTTCAGCCGCGCGTCCGGAGTGTCCTGAGCCAGGGCGTCCAGCGGCGACAGCCCGCCGGCGAGGGCGGCGGCGACGCCCGACAGGACGAAGGTGCGACGGTCGAAGGGCATGCTCTCTCCTCGTTTATCCGAGGAGGCTTGTTCCACGCCTTCGGCCGTGCGCGCAACGGCTTAAGCGGCGGCGAGGTCCTGCGCGGCGGCGTCGGCCAGGCTGGTGCCGTCGAGGATGCGCGCCGTCTCGTCGCGCACGCGCATCATCGCGTGGCGGATCGCGCAATCGGCCTCCGACTTGCAGTCGAGGCAGCGGCGATAAGCGGTGCGGCTGACGCAGGGGACGAGCGCCAGCGGCCCTTCGATCACCCGGATGATCTCGCCCATCGAGATGAGGTGTGGCGGCTTGGCGAGCACGTACCCGCCCATTTTGCCGCGATGCGACAGGAGGAACCCCGCCTCGCGCAGGTCGGCGAGGATCAGCTCGAGGAACTTGCGGGGGACGTTCGCTTCCGCGGCGATGCGCGTCATGGGCACGGGCGGGCCGGAGCGCGGCTGTCCCCCTAGGAACAGCATGGCGCGGAGCGCGTAACGGGAACGCTGCGTCAACATGGATGACCCTGTAATCCGATAATATGGCGGGCGAAAGGCGGGTTTGCAGTCCGGCGCGCATACCCCTATATCACGGGTGCCGGGTTCGCCCGGCTATGGCGATAAATTGCGGTGCCAGATTAGGCGCAGCGGACCCGGGGGCGGTACCCGGCGGCTCCACCATCGGAGCTGAGGCGCTCGGCGCCACGCGGACGGTTCCCATCAAAGTATTACTTTGATGGGTGCCCTGCATGCGTGGTGACGATGCTTCAGCCTCGCTGATGGGGCCGAACTAGGATCGACGTGTGTTGAAATACACTGTTTTCGCCCGGACTGGGACCACCGCGACGGCCCATAACACAAGTGCCAACGACAACGAGGCGCTCGCGATCGCGGCGTAACCCGAACCTCACGGTTTAGGTTACCAAGACGAAAGCGCGGTTCGGGCCGCACCGGGCAACAGAAGCGGACACCGGCGGTACGGGGAGCACCGAGCAACAGAAGCTCCCCACTTCCCTTCGTCCACCTATATCGCCCGCGGACGCGGGAACGAAGGCGTGGCGCTCACCCAGTGAACGCCCGCGTCGCGGCCAGCCCCGGCGCGCTCCACGCCAGCGGCTCGATCAGCGCCTGCACGACCGCGAACGCGCCCAGGCCCCAGGCGTAGGCCGGGTGGACGCCGCCGCGCGCGCGGAGGTCGCGCGACACCGCGACGAGCGCGTAGAGCATCAGGACGGCGAAGACCGCGTGCAGGCCCCAGCGGCCCATCAGCGGCATGGGCAGGAGGCGGCCGACCGCCGGGCCCATCAGCACCAGCATCCCCACCAGCATCAGCCGTTTGTGCCAGTCGGGGCGGCGGCGCAGCGCCACCGCCGCCGCGGTGAGCGCGCCGAATAGGAGGAGGTGGCCGACGTTCATGAACAGGAACACGTTGGGCGGGAAGAAAGGCGGCACCGTGCCGCGCTGGTATGCCGACATCATGATCGCCAGGCCCATGGCGACCACGAGCACGGCGTAACCCGCCGCCAGCATCCCCAGCCGGCGATGCGTCGCGACGTCGCCGCGCGCGACCAGCCCGCTCTGCGCCACGAACAGCGCGACCCAGCCCATGAAGACGCCGCCATGCAGGTGTACGAGCCAGGTCGCCTGCCCGAGGTCGACCCGCCCGAGCAGCGCGTGGGAGCCGAAACCCAGCACCACCGTCGCGCCGATCGCCAGCGCCATGCCGAAGAAGAACCGCCGCTCAGCGTCGAGCGGGTCGCGGCGCGCGAACGCGACCGTCGCCATGATGAACCCCTTTCGTCCGTTCGCGCGACCCCATGACGCTGTGCGCCCGTTCCGGCAGCATCGCCGCGACGGGAAAGCGACGCAAGCGCCGGCTGCTAAGTAGGATCCCGGATGCCGGCGGGCGGGCGCGTCGCGTTCGTCGCCCGGTCGTAGCGCGGGCACGGCTTCGTCGCCCGCCGGTCCGCCGCGTCGCGGCGCGGGTGCCCGTCGGCACCGCCCGTCCTAACCGGACCTCGACGGCCGCCACCCGGCCGCACGATTTCAGAAAGGATCTCCCATGCGTCTCCTCCCCATCCTCGCCGCCGCCGTCGCCACCGCCGCCGCCGTCCCCTGCGCCGCGCAGGACTTTGCCGGCCCCCGCATCGAGGCGAACGTCGGCTACGACCGTCTCGACGCCGAGACCGGGATCGCGGGCGCGCCCGACAAGGCGCAAGGCGTGCGCCTGGGCGCCGCGGTCGGATACGACGTCGCGGTCTCGCCCAATTTCTTCATCGGCGCGGAGGCCGGCATCGGCTGGAGCCTAGACGACCGCGAGCGCGTCACGGTCGGCACGACGCGCGCCTCGATCGACAGCGGGCGCGACATCGACTTGTCGCTGCGGCTCGGCGCGCGCGTTGC
>DASVSW010000070.1:0-3694 GCA_036387895.1 Sphingomonas sp. | reverse complement strand
CCAGAGCCCGCACGACTGCGTGGCGCTGGAGTACGCCGGCGGCGACAAGCTGTTCGTGCCCGTCGAGAACATCGACGTGCTCTCGCGCTACGGCTCGGGCGAGGAGGGCGCCGCGCTCGACCGTCTGGGCGGCGAGGCGTGGCAGCGGCGCAAGAGCCGCATGAAGGAGCGCATCCGCGAGATCGCGGGCGAGCTGATCGCGGTCGCCGCCGAGCGCGCCTTGCAGCCGGGCGACGTCATGGAGCCGGACGCGAGCGGCTATCCCAGCTTCGTCGACCGCTTCCCGTATGAGGAGACGGAGGACCAGGACCGCGCGATCGGCGACGTGCTGGAGGATCTGGCGGCGGGCAAGCCGATGGACCGGCTCGTCGTCGGCGACGTCGGTTTCGGCAAGACGGAGGTGGCGTTGCGCGCGGCGTTCGTCGCGGCGATGGCGGGCAAGCAGGTCGCGATCGTCTGCCCCACGACGCTGCTCGCGCGGCAGCACTACAACAACTTCAAGGCGCGCTTCGAGGGTTTCCCGATCGAGATCGGGCGACTTTCGCGCCTCGTCACCGCCGCCGAGGCCAAGCGGACGCGCGACGGGCTGGCCGACGGGCAGGTCGACGTCGTCGTCGGCACCCACGCGGTGCTGGCCAAGAGCGTCAACTTCAAGCGGCTGGGGCTGGTCGTGGTCGACGAGGAGCAGCGCTTCGGCGTCACGCACAAGGAGCGGCTGAAGACGCTGCGCGCCGACGTCCACATGCTGACGCTGACCGCGACGCCCATCCCGCGCACCCTGCAGATGGCGATGTCGGGCATCCGCGAGCTGTCCGTCATCCAGACACCGCCCGTCGACCGGTTGGCGGTGCGCACCTATGTCATGCCCTGGGACCCCGTCGTGCTACGCGAGGCGCTGCTGCGCGAGCACTATCGCGGCGGGCAGAGCTTCCTGGTCACGCCGCGTGTCGCCGACCTGCCCGAGCTGGAGGAGTTCCTGGCAAAGGAGGTGCCCGAGATCCGCTACGTCGTCGCACACGGGCAAATGTCGCCGACCGAGGTCGAGGAGCGCATGTCCGCCTTCTACGACCGGAAGTTCGAGGTGCTGGTGTCGACCACCATCGTCGAGAGCGGGCTCGATATCCCGTCGGCGAACACGATGATCGTCAACCGCGCCGACCGGTTCGGCCTGGCGCAGCTCTACCAGCTCCGCGGGCGCGTCGGCCGGTCCAAGACGCGCGCCTACGCCTACATGGTCACCCCCCCTGAGCGGATGATCACGGAAACGGCGGACAAGCGGCTGAAGGTGCTGTCCGATCTCGACACGCTGGGCGCGGGCTTCCAGCTCGCCTCCCACGACCTCGACATCCGCGGGGCGGGCAACCTGCTCGGCGACGAGCAGTCGGGGCACATCAAGGAGGTCGGCTACGAGCTCTACCAGTCGATGCTGGAGGAGGCGATCATGGAGGCCAAGGCGGGCGGGATCGCCAAGCGCCCGACCGACTTCTCGCCGCAGATCACCGTCGACGCGCCGATCCTCATCCCGGAGGACTACGTCCCCGACCTCGACCTGCGCATGGGCCTGTACCGCCGCCTGAACGACCTGGAGGAGAGCCGCGAGGTCGAGGCGTTCGCCGCCGAGATGATCGACCGCTTCGGCCCCCTGCCGGACGCGACGGAGAACCTGGTTTGCGTGATCGAGATCAAGCTCAACGCCAAGAAAGCCTGCGTGTCGAAGATCGACGTCGGGCCCAAGGGCGTGCTGATCGCGTTCCACGGCGACAAGCCGCCCAACCCGGCGGGCGTGCTCGCCTATGTCGACCGGCTGGGCCAGATCGCGCGGCTCAGGCCCGACAGCAAGCTGGTGGTGACGCGCGCCTGGGGCGACCCGAAGGCCAGGCTCAACGGAGCGCTGCAGATCTCGAAGGGGCTGGCGCAGGCGGCGGGTTAGGCGCGCTTGTCGCGGAGGAAGTCGAGCAGCGCCCGTTCGAGCGGGTCGATGCGGCCGTCGGCGTTCACCTGCTGGTCGAGCCAGACCGACTCGATCGGCGTGATCGCGTTCGCCGCCGCGACGGCCTTGTCATGGTCGCGCCGGCTCGTCCGGGCCGTAGCGGCGCCGGGCCGGAACAGCGCGCCGGCCATGCGGCGCAGGAACCGGCCCAGCCCGACCTCGCGGTCGTCCATGAAGCCCTCCAGCCGAGCGGCGTCGGTCCGGCTCAGCGGGCGGTAGCCGGTGTAGGCCTGGAGGAAATTCGCGACGCCCTGCACGAACAACCGCTCCCATTCGGGCGCGTTGGGCTTGTCGAGCGAGGCGTCCTTCAGGCGGAACAGCATCTCGGCTTCCGCCGCGCTGACCGACGCCGGACCGTCGCCGCCGTTCGCGAACAGCACGCGCCGCAGCAGCGCCGCTTCGGCGGCCGTGATCACGCCGGGCCCGAACGAACCTCCGTCGCGGGTCGGTCCCCGTCCGGTCAGCACCAGGCGCTCGATCTCGTCGAGCACGAAGGTCTTGAGCGCCGCCGGGACCGACTCGGCCTTTTCGAGCACGCGGACCAGCATCTCGAGCTCGGCGAGGGTGCCGACCCGGCCGTCTCGACGCACCCGCTCGATCAGCCACGCCGCGCGGTCCTCGTCGACATAGCCGCGCGGGCTCGCCTGACCGTCGGCCGCCCGGACGAGGTCGCGGCGTCAGCGGGCGTTCCGCTCCTGCACGAGCGTTTCGAGCTCGGCGGTCGTGAGCGCCCCCGCGCACAGGAAGCCCTGGAACAGCTCGCACCCTTCCCGCGCCAGCAGGTCGCGTTGCGCTTCCGTCTCGACGCCTTCCGCCACCGTACGCAGCCCCAAAGATCGGGCCAGCGCCAGCACCCCCTTGGCCACGACCCGCTCGCGCCCTTCGCGCTCGACGCCTTGCACGAGCGTCCTGTCGAGCTTGAGATAGTCGAGAGGAAGCGCGTTGAGATAGGCGAAGCTCGAATAGCCGGCCCCGAAATCGTCGATCGCCGTCCGGCAGCCCGCGTCGCGCAGGCGCGTGAGGAGCGCCGCGGCCCGATCCAGATCGCCGATCAGCCCGGTCTCCGTGATCTCGACGGTCAGCCGCCCGGTGGGGAAGCCGGTCTCGGCGACGCGGGCCATCAGCCTTTCGGCGAAGTCGACGGCGTCCACGTCCTCGGCGGTGATGTTCACCGACAGCCTGAGCTCGCGCAACGCGTCCGGCCAGGCGGTGGCGGTCATCAGCGCCAAGCGCTGGACGTGCTCCGACACGGCGACGCCGAGCCCCGCCCGCTCCGCCGCCGCGAACAGCGCCTCCGGATTGACCGGTCCGCGCTGCGGATGCTCCCACCGCGCGAGCGCTTCCGCCCCCGCGATGCGTCCCGTCGCGATCTCGACCTGCGGCTGGAACAGGACGTGGATCTGCCCGGCCGCGACCGCGCGGTGGAGGTCGACCGCCAGCTCCTCGATCCATGCGCCGTCCTCGGCGGGCGCCAGCGCCTCGCCCGCCCGGCGGATGACGGCGGCCGCGTCCTCGCCGGCCCTCGACTCGGCGACGCCGACCCTGGCGCCCACGACCGCGCGGCCGAACGGCTCCGCCGCGATCCGCGACAGTTGCGCGAACGCCTCCTCGGCGCCCGCCGACCGGGCGTCGCCCGCCACCAGGAACTCGGGCCCGCCGGTCCGCGCGACGATCGCCTCGCCCTTGAACAGATCCTCCGCGACC
>DASVSW010000069.1:0-7124 GCA_036387895.1 Sphingomonas sp. | reverse complement strand
GCTCTCGCGAGCCGTTCATCGCCTTCGTCTGCGACGACTCCGCCGCCGAAGCGGTGCGGCCCGTCGCGCTCGAGCTCGGCTGGAACCCGGAGAAGGTCAACAAGGGCGGCCTACGCAACGCGGTGCAGACCTTGTCAGTCTCCGCCAGCCCGCACATCCTGTTCGTGGATCTCTCTGAATCCGGCGACCCGCTGAACGACATCAACGCGCTGGCGGAGGTGTGCGAACCGGGCACGGTGGTGATCGCCGCCGGCCAGGTGAACGACGTCCGGCTGTACCGCGATCTCGTGGCCAGCGGGATTCAGGACTATATCCTGAAGCCGCTCGCCCCAGACCTGCTGCGCGACGCCTTCGGCCACGCCCAGGCGATGCTGAACGCGCCGCGTCAGGCCGAGGCGGCCGTCGAGCGGCCGCACTGCTCGGTCGCGGTGATCGGGATGCGCGGCGGGGTTGGCGCGACCACGATCGCGACGTCGCTCGCCTGGCTCATCTCGGAAAAGGAGGGGCGGTCGACCGCGCTTCTGGACCTGGACGTCCATTTCGGCACGGGCGCGCTGTCGCTCGACCTCGAGCCGGGACGCGGGCTGACGGACGCGATCGAGAACCCCAGCCGCATCGACGGGCTTTTCATCGAACGCGCGATGGTCAAGGCTTCGGAAAAGCTGGCGGTGTTGTCGGCGGAGGCCTCGATCAACTCGCCGACCGTGTCGGACGGGACGGCCTTCTATCAGCTGCAGAGCGAGATGCGCGCCGCATTCGAGGCGACGGTGATCGATCTGCCGCGCGGCATGCTGGTCCAGTACCCGCATTTGACGGCGGACGTGCAGGTCGCGGTGATCGTGACCGAGCTGACCCTAGCCTCGGCGCGCGACGCGATCCGCATCTTGGCTTGGCTGAAGTCGAACGCGCCCGGCACCCAGGTGATCGTGGTGGGCAACAAGATGCCGACCAGCGGGCAGTACGAGATCAGCCGCAAGGACTTCGAGAACACGATCGAGCGCAAGGTCGAGTACGTCCTGCCTTACGACCAAAAACTTATGGTCCAGGCGGCGAAGCTCGGCAAGTCTCTGGCCGAGGCGGGCAAGAGCAGCAAGTCCGCCGCCCCGCTGATCGAGCTGGCGACCCAGGTGCTGGGCGTCGTGGACGAGGCGAACGGCGTCGACGCGGCCGCCGGCAAAGCGGACAAGAAGAAGGGCAAGTCGGTGAAGGCCAAGGCGGCCGGCGGCGGCTTCAGCTTCAAGTCGCTGCTCGCGAAGCCGGCCAAGTGACGTCCGTCCGGCGATAGGAGGCCTCAGCCAGTGTCGACCCCGGTCCTGCTCATGTTGCTGCTCCTGCTGTTTGCGGGGGGCGGGACCGCCTATGCGACGGCGGGCCGCGCACCGGCGCGCCAGCGCGCGCGCCGTCTGGCGGCGGTGCGCGAGCGCCATGGCGAGCAGCGGGTGGTCGCGATGGAGGCGCAGCTGCGCCGAGTCGCGGCGGCGCGCGCGACCAAGATGGACTTGGCGTTCGGCCGGTTCCTCCCCCGCCCTGCCGAGCTCGCCAAGCGGCTGGCGCGTTCGGGCAAGAGCTGGACCGTGAGCCAGTACGGCATGGCGTCGGGCGGACTGGCGCTGGTCGTCCTGGTCGGCGCGAAGACGCAAGGCGTCCCGTTTCTGCTCGCGCTGTTCGCGGCCGTTCTGGCGGGACTGGGGTTGCCGCACATGGTGGTCGCGTTCCTGATCGGAGCGCGGGTCGGCAAGTTCAACAAGAAGTTCCCGGACGCGATCGAGCTGCTGGTGCGCGGGCTGCGGTCCGGCCTGCCCATCTCGGAGACGATCCAGGTGGTCGGCCAGGAGTTCGACGGCCCGATCGGCGAGGAGTTCCGGTCGGTGTCCGACAAGATGAAGATCGGCCGGTCCATGGACGCCGCGCTGCAGGAGACCGCCGACCGGCTGGTGACGCCCGAGTTCCAGTTCTTCGTGATCACCATCGCGATCCAGCGCGAGACGGGCGGCAACCTCGCGGAGACGCTGGCGAACCTCGCCGACGTGCTGCGCAAGCGGTCGCAGATGAAGCTGAAGATCAAGGCGATGTCGTCGGAATCGAAGGCGTCGGCCTACATCATCGGATCGCTGCCGTTCCTGGTGTTCGCCATGATCTACAACATCAACGCCGGCTACATGGGCCAGTTCTTCACCGATCAGCGCCTGATGGTGATCGGCCTGGGCGGTATCATTTGGATGGGCATCGGGGCCGCCGTGATGGCCAAGATGATCCGGTTCGAGATCTGAGGCGGCCATGACGATGATGACGGACGGAGCCGGCCCCAAGCTGTTGGGCGTGGACGTGACCTGGGCGGTGACGGTCGTGGCGGGCGGGATCGCCGCGCTGGTGCTGGTGGTGCTGTGGAACGCGTTGACCGTCCACGACCCGATGTCCCGCCGCGTGAAGGCGCTGGCCGAACGGCGCGAGCAGCTGAAGGCCGGCATCACCGCGTCCACCAAGCGGCGCGCCAAGCTGGTGCAGCGCAACGACACCACCGACTGGATCCGCGGGTTCCTGCAATCGGCCAAGGTGCTGCAGGACGACCAGGTCAAGGCCGCGCAGATCAAGCTGATGCAGGCGGGAATAAGGTCCAAGGACCTGGCCGTCGCGGTCATCTTCGGCCGGCTGGTGGCGCCGATCGTGATCGGCGGCGGCATGACGTTCTGGGTCTACGGCACCGACTATTTCGAGGGCTGGAGCACGCTGAAGAGCTACATGCTCGTCGCGGGATCGCTGCTCCTGTCGTACAAGTCGCCCGACATCTTCCTGTCCAACCTGATCCAGAAACGGTCGGACGCGATCCGCAAGGCCCTGCCCGACGCGCTCGACCTGCTGGTCATCTGCGCGGAGGCCGGCCTGACGGTCGACGCGGCGTTCCACCGCGTCGCCCGCGAACTGGGCCGCGGCTATCCGGAGATGGCGGACGAGTTCGCGCTGACCGCGATCGAACTCGGCTTCCTCACCGACCGGCGGCAGGCTTTCGAGAACCTCGCGACGCGCGTCGCGCTCGACTCGATCAAGGGCGTGGTCACGACCATGATCCAGACGGAGAAATACGGCACGCCGCTCGCCTCCGCGCTGCGCGTGCTGTCCGCCGAGTTCCGCAACGAGCGCATGATGCGCGCCGAGGAGAAGGCGGCGCGGCTGCCCGCCATCATGACGGTGCCGCTGATCCTGTTCATCCTGCCGGTCCTGTTCGTCGTGATCCTGGGCCCTGCGGCCTGCTCGATCTCCGACACGCTGATGAGCGGAAAGTGACGCGTCGCGCGCCGGGTGCAACCCCCGCGCGCGCCGACCCTTGAGGCTCCGTAACGGGAGTTTCGGCCCATGTTCAACACGGTTAACGAATGGATCGTCCTGGCCCTCGTGCTGCTCGCGGGCTGGCTGTTCGGACTGGCGAGCCATCCGGGCGGGCGCAAATGGCGGGCGCGGTACGCGACCGAGCGCGACGCGCACGCCGCCTATCGACACGACATGGAGGCGCGGCTGAGCGCGTCGGACGCCAGGGTCCGCGACTATGAGGCGGATCGCGGCCGGGTCGGCGATCTGGAGCGCGATCGGGCCGAGCTGGAGCGCGCGCGCCTGAGGATCGCGGAGCTGGAGCGGGAGAACGCCCGGCTGGCGCAGGCGCAGGCGCCGGCGGCTCCGGTCGCGCAGGTCGCGCCCGTCTCGCCCGTGACGGCCGCCCCTGCCGTGACGACCTCGACGATGCCGCTCAACCGGCGGGTGCTGGGCGGGGAGCGCGGACGGCGCGGCTGGTTCGACTGGGGGCCGGGAGCGGACCCGCGCGCGCACGGGAGCTAAGATGGCCTACCCTCTCCCGCTTTCGCGGGAGAGGGACAGCGGCGCAGCCGCAGGGTGAGGGCAGTGACCAAGACAGTCCCTCACCCTGGCGCTTGCCGCGCCTGTCCCTCTCCCGCGAAAGCGGGAGAGGGGTGGATCAGCTGCCCGCCCTGAGCGCCGCCTGCGCCGCCGCGAGTCTGGCGATGGGGACGCGGTAGGGCGAGGCGCTGACGTAGTCGAGGCCGACCTTTTCGCAGAAGGCGATGCTGGCGGGGTCGCCGCCATGCTCGCCGCAGATGCCGAGCTTGATGTCGGGGCGCGTCGCCCTGCCCCGCTCGGCGGCGAGGCTCACCAGCTCGCCGACGCCCTCCACGTCGAGGCTGACGAACGGGTCCTTGGCGTAGATGCCCTGCTCCACATAGGCCTGGAGGAAGCGCGCGGCGTCGTCGCGGCTGACGCCGAGCGTCGTCTGCGTCAGGTCGTTGGTGCCGAACGAGAAGAACTCGGCCTTCTCCGCGATCTCGCCGGCGCGCAAAGCGGCGCGCGGCAGCTCGATCATGGTGCCGACGAGATAGTCGATCCGGCGACCCTTCTCGGCGAAGACGGCCTCGGCGGCGCGGTCGACAACGGCTTTCATCAGCTCCAGCTCGCGCCGCGTCGCGACGAGGGGGATCATCACTTCCGGGATGGGCGCCTGGCCCGTCCGTTCCGCGATCTCGACGGCGGCCTCGAAGATGGCGCGGGCCTGGATCTCGTAGATCTCAGGGTAGGTGACGCCCAGGCGGCAGCCGCGATGGCCGAGCATCGGGTTGAACTCGTGCAGCTCGGCGGCGCGGCGGCGGAGCTGATCCACGTCGATGCCGGTCGCCTTCGCGACGTCGGCGAACTCGGCCTCCTCGCGCGGCAGGAACTCGTGGAGTGGCGGGTCGAGCAGGCGGATGGTGACGGGGAGACCCGCCATGACCAGGAAGATCTCGGCGAAGTCGTCGCGCTGCTCGGGCAGCAGCTTCTCCAGCGCAGCGCGGCGGCCCTTCTCGTCGGTCGCGAGGATCATCTGGCGGACCGCGGTGATGCGGGCGGCGTCGAAGAACATGTGCTCGGTGCGGCAGAGCCCGATACCCTCCGCGCCGAAGCCGCGCGCGGTCTTGGCGTCGACGGGCGTCTCGGCGTTGGCGCGGACGCGCAGGCGGCGGCTTTTGTCCGCCCAGCCCATCAGCACGCCGAAGTCGCCGGCGAGCTCGGGCTGGATCGTCGCGACCTCGCCGAACATCACCTCGCCCGTCGAGCCGTCGATCGTCAGGCGGTCGCCTTCCTTCACCTCGCGGCCGGCCACGCGCATGACGCGGGCCTTCACGTCGATGCTGATCGAGCCCGCGCCCGATACGCAGGGACGCCCCATGCCGCGCGCGACGACGGCGGCGTGGCTGGTCATGCCGCCGCGCGCGGTCAAGATGCCGCGAGCGGCGTGCATGCCGTGGATGTCCTCGGGCGAGGTCTCGGTGCGGACCAGGATGACGGCGTCGCCGGCGGCCGCGCGCTTCTCGGCGGCGTCGGCGTCGAACACCGCGAAGCCGCTCGCCGCGCCCGGGCTGGCGGGCAGCCCTTTGGTCAGCACGTCGCGGGGCGCATCCGGGTCGAGCGTGGGATGGAGGAGCTGGTCGAGCGCCTGCGGGTCGACGCGGAGCACGGCGTCGCGTTCGGAGATCAGGCCCTCGGTCGCCATGTCGACGGCGATCTTGAGCGCGGCCTTGGCGGTGCGCTTGCCGCTCCGCGTCTGGAGCATCCAGAGCTTGCCCCGCTCCACGGTGAACTCGATGTCCTGCATGTCGCGGTAATGGCGTTCGAGCTTGTCGAACACGGCCGCGAGCTCGGAATACACCTCCGGCATCGCCTCCTCCATCGAGGCGGCGTGCGCGCCCGCGGCTTCGCGGGCGGCGCGGGTCAGGTATTGCGGCGTGCGGATGCCGGCGACGACGTCCTCGCCCTGCGCGTTGATGAGGAACTCGCCGTAATAGGCGCGCTCGCCCGTCGACGGGTCGCGGGTGAAGGCGACGCCGGTCGCCGACGTCTCCCCCATGTTGCCGAAGACCATCGCCTGGACGTTGACGGCGGTGCCCCAGTCGGACGGGATGTCGTTCAGGCGGCGATAGGTCCGGGCGCGCTCCGACCGCCAGGAGCCGAACACGGCGCCGACCGCGCCCCAGAGCTGGTCGTGGACGTCTTGCGGGAAGGGCTTGGCCCATTGCTCCAGCACGAGCGCCTTGTACTCGGCGACGAGCTCCTGGAGGTCGGCGGCCGACAGCTCGGTGTCGAACGTGAAGCCGCGATCCTCCTTGGCGACCTCCAATGCCTCCTCGAACGCGTCGTGGTCGAGGCCGAGCACGACGTCGGCGTACATCTGGATGAAGCGGCGATAGCTGTCCCAGGCGAAGCGCGCGTCGTCCGAGGCCGCGGCCAGGCCCTGCACCGTCTCGTCGTTCAAGCCGAGGTTGAGGACGGTGTCCATCATGCCGGGCATCGACACGCGGGCGCCCGAGCGGACGGAAACGAGAAGCGGGTCGGCGGCGTCGCCGAACCGCTTGCCCGTGATGCGTTCGATATGGGCAAGGCCGTCGGCGACCTCGTGGCGCAGGCTGTCGGGGAAAGCCTCGCCCTCGTCATAGTAGCGGGCGCACATGGCGGTGCTGATGGTGAAGCCCGGCGGGACCGGCAGCCCGATCGAGGCCATCTCGGCGAGGTTCGCGCCCTTGCCGCCCAGCAGGTTCTTGTCGCGCGATGCGTCGGCGGTGCCGCCGCCGAAGCGGAAGACGTAACGCGGCTCAGCCGCTTGGGGTTGAGCCTCGGCCGTCAGCACGCTCGCCATCCTTCTCACGCTCCCTGAATACGTATGTTGTGCGCTGCGGCACGTTACGGAGTCAAATCGTGAACGGGCGTTCAGGTTCCGGAAGCCGTGTCCGAAGGTGACGACGTTGAACCGATGGAGAGCGGAAAGTCGTCAACTTCGCGCGTCGGGATGTCACCCCTCGATGCGCGAGAAGTCCGCGACCCGGTGCACCGCGTCGCGGACGCGGGCGAGGAGATCGAGGCGCGCGGCGCGCTTGACGGGATCGGGGTCGTTCACGGTCACCTTGTCGAAGAACGCGTCGATGGGCGCGCGAAGCGACGCGAGCGCGGCCATCGCGCCCTCGAACTCCTCGGCGTCCACCGCCGCCGCGGCCCTGGGCTCGGCGGAGTCGAGGGCTTGGCGCAGCGCGTACTCCTCCGGTTCGGGCGTGTAGGACAGCCCTTTTCCCTCTCCCTTCGGGAGAGGGAGGGAG
>DASVSW010000068.1:0-3208 GCA_036387895.1 Sphingomonas sp. | reverse complement strand
CGGAACTGGTCGAAGCTGGCGGCCGCCGGCGACAGCAGCACTGTCTCGCCCGGCGCCGCCCGCGCGGCAGCGCTGACCACGGCACGGTCGAGCGTTCCCGCTTCCTCGACAGGCACCCTGCCCCCGAGCGCACGTGCGAATACCGGTCCCGCCTCGCCGATCGTATAGGCGCGGGCGACATGCCCGAAATGCGGCGCGCAAGCTTCCAGATCGTCGCCCTTGGCCCGCCCGCCCAGGATCCAGTGCACCCGGTCGAACGCGCCCAGCGCGGGCGCCGCCGCTTCGGGGTTGGTCGCCTTGGAGTCGTCGACGAAGACGACGCCGTTCCGCGTCTCCACCCGCCGCATTCGGTGCGGCAGCCCTTCGAAGCTCTCCAGCCCGCGGTCGATGTCGTGCTCCGCCACGCCCAGCGCGCGCGCCGCCGCGATCGCCGCCAGCGCGTTCTGGGCGTTGTGCGGCCCCTGGAGCGCGGGCCAGCGCGACTGGTCCATGCACACGCCCGGCGCGATCTTGGTCAGCCGCTCGCCCCGCCCCGACAGCGATCGGCCGATCCGGTAGCTGGCGTCCGTGCCGATCCCGACGATCGCCTCATGCCAGGGCGACTGCATCGCGAACAGCCGCGCCTTGGAGGCGGCGTAGGCGTCGAAGCCGTCATAACGGTCGAGGTGGTCGGGCGTGACGTTGAGCAGCACCGCGACCTCGCAGTCGAGCGAGCGCGTGATGTCGATCTGGTAGCTCGACAGCTCGAGGACGTAGACGCCCCCGGCCGGCAGCGGATCCTGCGCCAGGATCGGCAGCCCGATATTGCCGCCCATCAGGTTCGGCACGCCCGCGGTCGCCAGGACGTGATGGACGAGCGCGGTGGTGGTCGACTTGCCGTTGGTGCCGGTGATCCCGACGACGCGATGCGCCGGGAGCTCGCCGCGCGCCTCGGCGAACAGCTCGATGTCGCCGATGATCGGAACGCCCGCGTCCCGCGCCTTGGCCGCGAGCGGGTGGGTGTTGATCGGAACGCCGGGGGACACCACGAGCGCGTGGAAGAGCGAGAGGTCCGTCGCGTCGAGGTCGGCGATCTCGACGCCGTCTTCGGCCGCCTCGAGGAACGGCGCGCGACGCTCCTCCTCGCCATCCCACGCCGTCACCTGCGCGCCCGCCGCCGCCAGCGCGCGCACGGCTGCCGCGCCCGAGCGCGCGAGCCCGAGCACGGCGTAGCGCCGTCCCGCCCAGGCGCGGCTCGTGATCACCGCAGCTTCAACGTCGACAGGCCCGCCAGCGCCAGCACCAGGCTGATGATCCAGAAGCGGATCACCACCGTCGGCTCCGACCAGCCCAGCTGCTCGAAATGGTGATGGATGGGCGCCATGCGGAAGACGCGCTTGCCGGTGCGCTTGTAGAAGAAGACCTGGATGATGACGCTCAGCGCTTCGGCCACGAACAGCCCGCCGATGATGCCGAGAACGATCTCGTGATGCGCGACGACCGCGATGGTGCCGAGCGCGCCGCCGAGCGCCAGGCTGCCGGTGTCGCCCATGAAGACCGCCGCGGGCGGCGCGTTGTACCAGAGGAACGCCAACCCCGCGCCGACCACGCCGCCGCAGAAGATGGCGAGGTCGCCCGCCCCTTCGACATAGGGGATGCCCAGATACTCGGAGAAACGCGCGTTGCCCGCGAGGTAGACGATGATCATGAACGCGACCGACGCGATGATGACCGGCATCGTCGCCAGCCCGTCGAGTCCGTCCGTCAGGTTCACCGCGTTGCCGAACGCCACGATCGTGAACGCCGCGAACACCGGGTAGAACCAGCCGAGGTCGATATACATCCGGTCGGTGAAGGGCAGGTACAGCGGCGTCCCGTTCTGCCGCATGATGATCCACGCCGCGACGCCCGCGATGGCGAATTCGAGCAGCAGCCGGGTGCGCCCCGACACGCCCGCGGTGGACGCCTTGCGCACCTTGTCCCAGTCGTCGAGGAACCCGATCGAACCGAAGCCCAATGTCACGAACATGCACGCCCAGACGAACGGGCTGGTCAGGTCCATCCACAGGAGCACGCTGAGCGTCAGCGCCGTCAGGATCATCAGACCGCCCATGGTGGGCGTGCCGCGCTTGGCGAGGTGCGACTGCGGCCCGTCCGCGCGGATGGGCTGGCCCTTGCCCTGGCGCACCCGCAGCCAGCCGATGAACTTCGGCCCGATGACGAGGCCGATGAGCAGCGCGGTCGCGACCGCGCCGCCCGTCCGGAAGGACAGGTAACGGATCAGGTTCAGGACGCCGGGGAACCCCAGCGCGTCCGCGATCCAGTACAGCATCTAACCCCCCGAAAGGCCCGCCACCAACCGCGACAAGCCCACCCCGTTCGAACCCTTGACGAGCACCGCGTCCCCCGGCCCGATCAGGTCGTGGACCCGTTCGAGCGCCGTCGCGGTGTCCGGCACATGCACGATGCTGACCTTTCCCTCAAGCGCGCGGGCGAGCGGTTCCATCGCTTCGCCGACCAGCAAGGCCGCTTCGACGTTCGCGGCGAGAACGGGCTCCGCCAGCTCGGCGTGGAAGCGGTCCGCGTCCGGCCCCAACTCGCTCATCGCGCCCAGGATCGCGATCCGCCGCGCCGCGCGCTCCTGCCCCAACACGCTCAACGTCGCGCGCATCGAGGTCGGGTTGGCGTTGTAGCTCTCATCGAGGATCAGCGCGGAGCCGCCGCCGGGCAGCCGCGCCTCGATGCGCGCCCCGCGTCCGGGCAGCCCCCCGGCCTCGGCCAGCGCCAGACCCGCCTGCGCCAGGTCCGCCCCGACGGCCTCCACGGCGGCCAGGACCGCCAGCGAGTTCACGACGTGATGCGCGCCCGGCTGGCCGATGGTGAAGCTGAGCTCCCTCGTGAGCGTCTTCGCCGTGACGAAGGTGCCGCCGGACGCGACCCGCACCGCCTCCAGCGTCCGGACGTCGGCTCCGCCGCCGGTCCCGAACGTCACGACCCGCGCGCCGTGACGCGTCGCGGCGGCGATCAGCCGGTCGCGATGGACGTTGTCGAACGGGATGATCGCCGTCCCGCCCGGCTCCAGCCCCTCGAAGATCTCCGCTTTCGCGTCGGCGATGCCGGCCTCGCTCTCGAAGAATTCGAGATGGACCGATGCGACCGTGGTGATCACCGCGACGTGCGGACGGACCATCCGCGTGAGCGCCGCGATCTCGCCCGCGTGGTTCATGCC
>DASVSW010000067.1:0-1601 GCA_036387895.1 Sphingomonas sp. | reverse complement strand
TGTCGCGGCCGACCTATGCGCTGGCGGTCGTGCAGGGGCCGCGCGACGCCTATGCCGAGGCGACGGTGCCGCCCGCGACGGCGGTGGTGAAAGCGCCCGAGGCGGCGATGAAGGGGACGCGCGGGCCGCTGCCGGGTGTCGGCGCGGTCGCGGGGCTCGAGTTTCCGGCGGTCGAGCGGACTCGCTTACGGAACGGGATCGAGCTCGTCTATGCGCGGCGGACGGCGGTGCCGGTGACGCAGATGGTGCTGAGCTTCGACGCGGGGGTCGCGGCCGACGTGGCGGGCAAGCTCGGGACGCAGGCGCTGACGCTGGCGATGATGAACGAGGGGACGACGACGCTCGATTCGATCCGATTGGCGGAGGCCAAGGAGCGGCTGGGTGCGGGGATCGGGACGGGGGCGACCGCGGACCGGACGACCTTGTCGCTGGAGGTGCCGAGCGCGAACCTGAACCCCGCGCTCGACCTTTTCGCCGACGTCGCGCGCAACCCGGCGTTCGCGGACGCGGAGATCGCGCGGGTGAAGAATCAGCAGCTGGCCGGTATCGCGCAGGAGCTGACGAGCCCGCAGGGGTTGGCGGGGCGCGTGCTGCCGCCGCTCGTCTACGGCGCGGCGAGCCCGTATGCCAAGTCGCAGGGGGGCGGCGATCCGCGCGCGGTGGCGGCGTTGACGCGCGCCGACCTCGTGGCGTTCCGGGAGGCGTGGCTCCGGCCCGACAAGGCCAAGCTGTTCGTGGTCAGCGACCGGCCGCTGGCCGAGGTCGCGGCGGCGCTCGACATGCGGTTCGGCGACTGGCGCGCGACGGGAGCGGCGGGCCGCAAGGCGTTCGGGCAGGGGACGCCGTCGGGTCCGAGGATCGTCCTGATCGACCGGCCCGACAGCCCGCAATCGCTGATCGCGGCGGGGCTGCCCACGACGCTCAAGGGGACCGACGACCTGCTCGGATACCAGGTCGCCAACGACGCGCTGGGCGGGAGTTTCCTGTCGCGGATCAACACCGACCTGCGCGAGACGAAGAACTGGTCCTACGGCGTGCGCGGGTCGTTCGCGGTCGCCGAGTTCGCGGGGCCGTATATCATCTCGGCACCCGTGCAGGCGGACAAGACGGGGCCGTCGATCGCCGCGCTCAAGGCGGACATCGCCGAGTTCGTGTCGACCAGGCCGTTGACGCAGGCCGAATTCGACCGCGCGGTCACGGGCGCGGTGCGCGCGTTGTCGGGGACGTTCGAGACCTCGGGCGCGGTGCTGGGCGCGATGCAGGGCAACGACCTGTACCGGCGACCGGACGATTACTATGCGACGATCGCGGCCAAGTACCGGGGACTCACGCGCGATGCGCTCGACGCGTCGATCCGGGGCGTGGTCGATCCGGACCGCTTCGTGTGGGTCGTGGTCGGCGACGCGAAGGTCGTGCGGCCCCAGCTTGACAGCCTCGGCCTCCCGGTCGAGGTGATCCCGGCGGCGCGGGTCGCGGGCGGCGCGACGGTGCCGGCGACCGCGGCGGGCCAATAGGAGAGCATGATGGCTGACGTGGACGGAACGTACGACTGCACGGTGAAGTCGCCGCTGGGCGACCAGAAGATGACGCTGACGGTCAAG
>DASVSW010000066.1:0-6938 GCA_036387895.1 Sphingomonas sp. | reverse complement strand
CCCCGCAGCACCTCGATGCCGCCGATGTCGATCAGGTCCGCGGTCGAGAGGCGAAGGCGCGAGACATAAGCGTCGTCGACGTAAACGGCGACCGGCTCGTCCGCGAAGACGTTGCCGCCTCCGTTCGCCCCGCCGATGCCGCGGATGCTGAGCGGCGCGGAGCCGTAATTGACGGAATTGGTCACGACCAAACCCGGCACGGTGGCGCCCAGGTCCTGGAACGTGCGGATTTGATTGCGGATCAGATAATCGCCGCTGACCACCGATACCGCGACGGGGACGTCCTGGAGGCGTTCGTCGCGGCGTTGCGCCGTGACCACCACGTCCTCGATCCCCTGCTCCTCCGGCCCGGGCTGCGCCGCCGGATCGCCGGTCACGGCCGTGGTGCCGACGGTATCGCCCGCCGGGCTCGGCTGCGCCGAAACGCCCCCCGGAATCTGTCCCACCGCCTCGCCGGACGTGAGGCAAAACGCGACCGTGGCGACCGAAGCCGCTAATAGCTGGTTCATGATCCTCTCCTGCCCGGGCTCTGCCCGGTTATCGTCGTTGCTCAGCCGATCGGGGCGGCCGACTCCCAGAATCCAGTGCGGTTCAGCGCATCCACGGTGATCATCATGTGCCGCTCGATCGCGGCGACCGCCTCGTCCGTCTTGCGCTCCAACGCCAACGCGACCAGCCGCTCGTGCTCCTCCACATGGACGTCGGCCGCGAGCTGCGGCAGGACGATCAGGCGCCGGTAGCGCAGATGCTGGTCTTGGAGGCGCTTCTGCAGCCCGAGCAGGCGCGGCGAGGCGCAGGCGGCGATCAGCGCCGCATGAAGCGCCTCGTGCGCGTCTTCCCACGCCTGCAGTTCGGCCTCCCCTTCGAAGGCGTGCTCCGACTTGCGACGGTAGCGATGCATCGCCGCGATCACGCCGACCTCCCAGTCATGATCCCCGCGCGTGATCGATCGGCGCAGAGCGTTGCTCTCGATCGCGGCCCGGACGACCGCGATGTCCTCCAGATCCTCGCGTGACAGCCCCGCGACCCGAAAGCCGCGGTTCGGCTCGAGATCGACCAGCCCGTCAGCAGCCAAACGCGACAGCGCTTCGCGGATGGGGGAGAAGCCCATGTCGAACCGGGCTCTCAGATCTTCCATCCGCAACCAGGATGCGGGCGCTAGACGGCCGCGGACGATGTCGTCGCGCATCTCCTCTTCGACCGATCGTCCCTTAGACACTTCTTCACTCCCTTGTTATCGGCCATAGCATTCTATTTTCGATAATCAAAGAGGTTTTCGTTAAACGGTGATCGCTGTTTCGGGGCAGTCTAGAAGACCTTCCATCGTCTGCTTCACGCGCATGATCAGCGCGAAGACCGTGATCACGAAAGCAGGATGCGCAAGCGGCTCGAGGCCGACCTTCTGAACGGGTTCCAAGCGGCCCCGCCATGATCGCCGAGACGGCCGCGCTGGAGCCGGGCGTCAAGCCTGGCAGCGCTCGCGACCCGAAGTCGAGGTGGATCACCGCGGCCATGCCCTCTCCCGTGAGGTCCGCATGCCGTTGGCACACGCGCTGGTCTGCGACCGGTGTGTCCAGCAGCGGGGTAAGGCCGCCTTCGACCAGGGCGGAACGGAGCGGAGATCGGTACGATCAGTCCGCTTCGGGGTGGCCCTCGAGCCGGCGCGACCGTCTCCTGATGAACGCCGCGAGCCTAGCCCCCAGCCGGACCCTCATATAACGAGCTTGGCTACTCCGATCGCCTTATCGACCACCCGCAGGAACGCGGTGACGTTCTCGACGAAGCTCTGGAGGTCATCGATCCGCGCGATGGCCGCCTCTATGCCGGGAACCTGATCGAGGACGTCACGCGAGCTCGAGCTGCCTCTCGAATAGCTGAAGCGTTGCGAGGTTGGCTGGTCGCAGCCCTCGAACACCTGCTTCGCAGCATCTCGAAGACCCCCGGATTCGACCCGAAGCCGCAGAATGGGCTCGATGTTCGTCGTCCAGCGTCCGCTATCTTGGATGGGGCCAAGGATGCCGTGGCCGACCCGATTCCTGCGACCGAGCCGCGCAGACCCAGCTTTCGTGGCCAGGCGACCATCACTTTGGCTTCTGTCGTAATCGCGGCAGGTAGCTCATGGAGCGTAGCCGAGAGACGCGCGGAGCACCGAGCCGAGGCACGTCACCAGGCTGAACAACATGCCGCTCGTTCCCAGAAGAACATAGAGGTCGCCTGTCGTGGACGGACGGCGGCGGCTCTCACGCGATGCGTAGCCGAACAGGTGAAGGCTGGCCGCGAAGATCAGCGCGCCGAGCATGAACTCGGCATACATAAGGCAGGTAGTCGACTGGACGCTTGCGACCTTTTGCCTTTCCTGCCTCGTGGCCCTCCCCACGGCCCTAGGCGTGCGTTAGGTCAAGTGGACCCTGGATGTGACGCGGGACGCCGTCGCCGACACTCAAGTAGCGACGAGACCGGTTGTCGAGGCGAACAGGATCGCCAGCCACGCAATGCAGATCCAAACCCGCGCGTGGTTGGACTTTTCGGTGCTGGCGATCTCGGTCAGTCCTAAGGACCCGCTGCTCGGGTTGAGCATTTCCGTGTATGCGAAGGTCAAGAACCACGGCCCCATGCCCGCCACCGACGTCGCACTCGTCGGCGCGTTGCGCCGCCACGGTGTCCACCACAAGCTTCCCGACCTCGTCGCGGAGATCGAGAGCGGGCAGTCCGCCCTAAGAGGCATTCCCGAGTTCGTCGGTGAACGGGTTTTTCCCGGCGGCGAGGGACCTCTCCAGTGCGTCGCCACCATCGATCGACCCCATCTTGAGCGGTTCAAGTTCGAGAGCGGAACCGACACCTGGATCCCGCTGGCGCTTCGGGCCTTCTATGAGACAAACGGAGCTTGCTTCCACACGGACCGATATTTCCGGGTAGCGGGGAGAGCGTACGGGATCGGCGACGCCCGACGTCCGCTCGACCTCCGGCTTGACCTGCCGGCAACTTCGTTCGTCCCGGTCCCGGGAGGAACAATCGCCTAGGGTCATAAACGCGCACGAGATCACAACCACGCTCCTGTTCCTCTCGAAGCGACGCCAAGCGCATTACCGGCAGTGGAGGGTTTGCCACTCTGGAGAGTGGCGAAGCGCCATAGTCGGGTGTACTTGCTACATGCTGCCGCGGCGCTCCTCGGTTCCAGACTCGCTCACATCCAGAATACCACCGCTGCGACCGACGGGCCGATCTTGCGAGATGGCTTCGTCCAGTGCTCTCGTCGGGGTTTGCATGACGCCATGTCGATCGTCGCCCTGACCCCGGGCCAGGATGCGGAAGCGATCGCGGCTTGGCGGAGCGTGCGGGCCGTCGACGTCTGGCTCCTCGAGCCGGCGTGCCGGCCAGCGCGCTGCGCCGTTCGGCGTTCCAGCTCCGGCCTGTGTGACGGTCTTGACCATCGCGACGGCGCGCGGGAGGAGGCCGCTGACGAGGAGTCTTGGATGGAGCGGCTGGGCGGATTCTGGGCACGACGGGGAGCCGTTCCGGCCAAGCCGTTGAAGACACGGCATATCGTCTTTCTCTCTTCCCGAATTGACATCGCAGGGGTCGCAAGTTCAATCCTTGCCACACCCACCATAAAGGCCGCCATCCCATCGGGTTGGCGGCCTTTCTCGTTTGGCGATCCGCTAGCAAGGCGTCCTATGAAGCGTTTCGTCCTCCTGATCTCCGCGGTCGCCGCGCCCGCCTTTCCGCAGCAGGCCGATCCGCCCGCCGCCGACGTGGTGGTGACCGGTCGCGGGCTGGACGGGCGGCTGGGGGACCGGGCGTCCGCCGTGGTGACGATCGATCGGGCGCGCGCGCAGGAGAACGCGGCGAACCGGCTGGAGAGCGTGCTGGCCGACGTCGCCGGGCTGCAGCAGTTCCGCCGGTCCGACTCGCGCAGCGCCAATCCGACCGCGCAGGGGATCAGCCTTCGCGGCATCGGCGGCAACGCGTCCAGCCGGGCGCTGCTCGTGCTCGACGGCGTGCCGCAGGCGGACCCGTTCGGCGGCTGGGTGGCGTTCCCGGCCTACGCCACGGGGCGCCTCGGGCTGGTCCGCGTGACGCGGGGCGGGGGCAGCGGGTATCTCGGGCCGGGCGCGCTGGCGGGAGCCGTCGAGCTGGAAAGCGCGACGCCCGACCAGCTGGCGACGGTCGACGGCGCGGCGTTCTACGGCAGCCGCGCCTCTGTCGACGCGCAGGCGAGCGCGCTACTGGAGCGGCCGGGCGGCTTCGCGACCCTGTCGGCGGCCTATGCGCGCGGCGACGGCTTCGTGCCGATCGTCCGCGAGGATCGGGGGCCGGCCGACCGGCGGGCGCCCTATAAACAGGCATCGGCGGCCGTACGCGGCGTCCTCCAGGTCGCCCCCGCGACCGAGCTGCAGGCGAACCTTTCCGCCTTCACCGACGCGCGCGAGCGGGGGCTGGCCTTCACCGACAACCGGAGCGAGGGGGCGGACGCCAGCATCAGGCTGGTCGGGCGCGGTCGCTGGGGCTGGCAGGCGCTGGCCTACCTACAATCGCGCGCTTTCGCGTCGAGCTTCGCCGGCGTGGACGCCGGCCGCACGACCGCGACGCGGACGCTCGACCAGTACAACACGCCCGCGACCGGAGCGGGCGTTCGCCTCGAGCTGCAGCCGCCGGTGGGCGAGGGTGCGGACCTGCGGCTCGGCGTCGATCGGCGCGACGTCGAAGGCCGGACGCAGGAGAACTTCACCTTCGTCGCCGCCGCCCCGACGCGCCGTCGCCTGGCCGGCGGGACGAACGTCACTACGGGGCTGTTCGCCGACGGCGCGGTCGAGCTGGGGCGGGTGACCCTGACCGCGGGCGGGCGCGTCGACTTCTGGCGCATCGCGAACGGCTTCCTGCTCGAACGCCCGCTGGCGGGCGGGGCGGCGCTGAACGACCTCCGCTTCCGCGACCGGTCGGGTGAGGAGGCGACGGGCAGGGCGGGGCTGGCGTGGCGCGCGGGCGACGCGGTCACGCTGCGCGCCGCCGCCTATCGCGGATGGCGGCTGCCGACTTTGAACGAGCTCTACCGGCCCTTCCGCGTCGGCGCGGACGCGGTGGCCGCGAACGCCGAGCTCGCGCCCGAACGCCTGGACGGCGTGGAGGCGGGCGTGACCGCGACGCCGTTCCCGGGCGCCAGCGTGACGGCGACGCTGTTCCATAATCGCCTGGACGGCGCGATCGCCAACGTCACCGCGGGCCAAGGGCCGGGGCTGTTCTCGGGCGTCGGCTTCGTCGGCGCGGGCGGCGTCTACCGCGTGCGACGCAACCTCGACGCGATCCGGTCGACGGGTCTGGAGATCGACGCGTCGGCCGTGTTCGGCCCCGTGTTCGCGCGCGCTTCGTGGAGCCATGTCGATCCGCGCGTCGAGGCGTCGGGCGCCGCGGCGGCGCTCGACGGGCTGCGCCCCGCCCAGACGCCGCGCGACCTGGTCAGCGGAACGCTCGGCTGGCGGCGGGGCGCCACCACCGTCTCGACCACGCTGCGCCACGCCGCGCGCCAGTTCGAGGACGATGCGAACGCGCGCACCCTGGCCCCGGCGACCACGCTCGACGCCTTCGCCAGCCTGCCCGTCGCGCGCGGGCTCAGCGTCGAGGCCAGGGCCGAGAACCTGTTCGACGAACGCGTCGAGGCGGCGAACACGGGCGCGGACGTCGTCGAGCGCGCGACGCCGCGCACCGTCTGGATCGGCCTGAGGCTCCGCGCCGACTGACGCGGGGTCAGGCGTCGAGCAGGGCGGGCTCGCGGTCGATCTGCGCCGCTCCGGCCCGCTCCGACGATCCGGCCGCGTCGACGCGCACCGGCCGGGGCGCGGCGGTCGCCGTCGCGGAGCCGGTCGCGGGCCGCGCGTCGGAGCCCGAGCGGCGGCCGCGCGCCGAGGCTATCATCGCGGCGGCGGTCACCGCGCTGATGATCGCGGTCGCGACCACCGGCCGCTTCTGCGCCTCGAGCCACAGGCTGGTGCGGCGGACGAAGAAGTCCTGATTGCCCTCGACCTGCCCGTCCTTCTTGGGCGCGTACAGATTGTCGCGCATCGCGGGATCGCCAGGCTGGCCGGGCGCTTTCTGCGCGCGCGCGCCGAACGCCTCGGTCGCGAGGTCCATCAGGCGCGGCGCGAACTTGCCGCCCCACGAGATCAGCGCGCCGTTGCCGCCGACCACCAGCGCGCGCTTGCGGTTCTCCGCGGCGAACAGGATCGCGTCCGCCACCAGCTCGGGCGCGTAGAGGACCGGCGGCACGCGCGGCGGCTGGTCCATCTGGTTGCGGGCGTGCTCCGGATAGGGCGTGTGGATGCCGGCGGGCTGGATCAGCGTGACCGAGATCGGCGCGCCGTCCGCCTCCAGCTCCATGCGGAGCGTGTCGGTGAAGCCCTTGATCGCGAACTTGCTGGCGCAATAGGCGCCCTGCATGACGACGGCGCGGTCGGACAGCACGGAGCCGACGTTGATGATGGCGCCCCCGCCGCGTTGGCGCAGGTGCCGCGCGGCGATGATCGAGCCGCTGACCAGCCCGAAATAGTTGACGTCGAAGACGCGGCGGTGGTCCTCTAGCGGCAGCTTCTCGACCTCGCCATAGGTCGCGGCGGCGGCGTCGTTGACCCAGGTGTCGAACCCGCCGAACGCCGTGACGGCGGTCTCGGCGATCCGCTCCACGGCCGTTTCGTTGGCGACGTCGGCCTCGCAGGTCGCGACGCGGCCGCCGCTGGCGCGGATCTCGGCGGCGATCTTCTCCAGCGCTTCGCCGTTGCGCGCCGCGATCACCACCGCGGCGCCCCGCGCCGCCGCGGCGCGCGCGGTGGCGAGGCCGATCCCGCTGCTCCCTCCGGTGATGACGATGGTCTGCTCGGCGAGCGGCTTCAGGCGTGGGCGCATGGTCGGGGACTCCTCTTGTCGAAAGCCCGAACGTGGCGACCGCG
>DASVSW010000065.1:0-4159 GCA_036387895.1 Sphingomonas sp. | reverse complement strand
GCATCGGATGCTGCTCTGCTATTTTTTACAATTCGGGTACTTGCCGGCCTGACCGCACAGCGACCGAACTCCTGGTCCACATAGATCATCAACTGGTCCGGTCGAGATTAGATGGATGAACCCTGCGCGACCTGAGCGCCGACCGAGCGCAGGCCGCGGCTTCGAGTCCTAGCAGCGGGACCGTCCGTCAGCTCGTCCGCGACCCAGCCCCAAGCACCCGAACGAGCTGGAGCAACACCGCCCGAACAGTCGTGCGCTGGGGCGATGCGCTTGCCAGCTGCACTGCGCTCGATTGTTTGTCGATCGATCAACAAGAGCATGTCGACATGCGCCTTTATACGCACCCGTTGTCGGCCAACGCGCACAAGGTGAAGCTGCTGCTCGGCTTCCTCGGCCTGCCCCATGACGAGCTGGTCATCGACATACCGGCCGGCGAGCAGCGCGAGCCGGCTTTCCTCGCCGTCTCCGCGCTGGGGCAGATACCCGTCCTCGAGGACGGCGGGGTCCGCATCCGCGACGCCTAGGCCATCCTGATCTACTTGGCGGGGCGCTACGATCCGGAGCGGCTCTGGTGGCCGGAGGACCCGGTCGGGCAAGGGTTGATCGCCCAATAGCTCTCCTTCGCCGCGGTCGAGCTGCAGAACGGCGTCAACCTCGCCCGCCTCCATTCCCGGCTGGGGGCGCCCTGCGACCTGGCGGCCGCGCCGGCGCAGGGCGAGAGGACGCACCGGCTGCTCGACGCCCGGTTGTCCGGGCGGGATTGGCTCGAGCTCGACAGGCCCATGATCGCGGACCTCGCCTGCGTCACCTTCGCCGCGCGCGCCGGCGAGGCCGGGCGCGACCTCGCCCGCTATCCGGCCGTATCCGCCTGGGTCGAGCGCGTCCGCCTTCGCGCGCGCCGTCGACCGGCTGGAGGCACGCCCGTGAACCCCTATCTCGCGCTCGCCTTCACGCCCGCGGTCCAAGCGCTGCAGGAACGCGCCGGCAACCGCGAGGCCTATGCCCGGCAAGGCGCCCGCCCGGGCGGGAACGACCGGCTCCGGCCGGAGGAGATGGCGTTCATCGCGGAACGCGACGGCTTCTACGTCGCCAGCGTGTCGGAGACGGGGTGGCCGTACGTCCAATTCCGCGGCGGCCCCGCGGGCTTCGTCCGCACCCCGGATCCGGCGACGATCGCCTGGGCCGACTTCCGCGGCAACCAGCAGTTCCAGACGGCCGGCAACGTGCTCGGCGAGGACAGGGGCTCGCTGTTCTTCATGGACTATCCGGGACGGCGTCGGCTGAAGGTGTTCGGACGGCTGTCGTTCGCCGACGCCGCCGACAACCCCAGCCCTGGCGCGCGACCTGGCGGTGCCGGGCTACAAGGCGCGGATCGACCGGATCGCGCGGGTCGACGTCGTCGCATGGGACCGCAACCGCCCGCAGCACATCCCGCAGCGCTACACGCCGGGCGAGTTGGCGGCCCTGGGCTGGACGCCGCCGGCGGACGGCGATCACGACCCGACGGGATGATGAACCTAGAGTTGGCGTGGCGCGCTCGCGCCGAACGCGGTCCCACGGACCACGACCGGCTTGGCTGGGGCGGGAGGATTCGAACCTCCGCATGACGGTACCAAAAACCGTTGCCTTACCGCTTGGCGACGCCCCATCAGCCGGGTGCGCGCTTATAACGCCCGGCGAACGCTTGAAAAGGCCTTAAGCCAAGCGGTGCAGCCAGCCATGCGGGTCTGGCGCGCGGCCGCGCTGGATCGCCTGGAGCGCGTCGCCGAGCGCGGAGGTGACCTGGCCCGGACCGCCCTCGCCGATGCGGAAGCGGCGGTCGGGCTGCGCCACCTCGCCGATCGGCGTGACCACCGCCGCCGTGCCGCAGGCGAACGCCTCCGTCAGCCGGCCGGACTCGGCGTCCGCGCGCCACCGGTCGATGGCGTACGGCTCTTCGCGCACGGTCATCCCGCGGTCGCGCGCGATCGTCAGGATCGAGTCGCGCGTCACGCCGGGCAGGATGGTGCCCGTCAACGGCGGCGTCTGCACGGAGCCGTCGTCGAAGACGAAGAACACGTTCATGCCGCCCAGCTCCTCCACCCAGCGGCGCTCGGCCGCGTCGAGGAAGACGACCTGGTCGCAGCCTTGCGCGATCGCCTCCTTCTGGGCGAGCAGGCTGGCGGCGTAGTTGCCGCCGCACTTGGCGTCGCCGGTGCCGCCGGGCGCCGCGCGGGTGTAGTTCTGCGACACCCAGATCGACACCGACTTAGGGCCGCCCTTCCAATAGGCCCCCACAGTCGACGCGATCACCATGTACAGGTATTCGGACGCCGGCCGGACGCCGAGGAACGCGTCGCTCGCGATCTGGAACGGGCGGAGGTACAAGGATCCTTCGACCCCGGCGTCCGGGATCCAGTCGCGGTCCGCCTCGACGAGCCGCTCCAGCGACTCGACGAACAGTTCCTCGGGCAGCTCCGGCATCGCCAGGCGGCGCGCGGAGTTGCGAAATCGGCGGGCGTTGGCGTCGGGCCGGAACAGCGCGGTCCCGCCATCGTCCAGGCGGTACGCCTTCAACCCCTCGAAGATCTCCTGGGCGTAGTGGAGCACCGACGAGGCGGGGTCCATCGTCAGCGGCGCGCGCGCGGTGATGCGCGCGTCGTGCCAGCCCTCCGCCTCCGACCAGCGGATCACCGCCATGTGGTCGGTGAACACCCGGCCGAAGCCCGGGTCGGCCATGCGCTCCCGGCGCTCGGAAGCGGGCACCGGGCCGGCGTGCGGCTCGTGGCGAAAGCGGTCCGTCAAGACGAAATCCTGTCAAACGTGAGGCTTGCGAGGCGGTAAGGTGCGCGTCTAACGGGGTCAACATGGCTTCAGCCCCGTCAGCGTCCCCCCTTTTCCTGCGTGAACCCGAGCTCCGCCGCGGCCTCGAGCTGTTATACTTCGGTAACAGCCACATAACGCGGAGCATCGACCGCGGCCTGGCGCAGCAGGGGCTGGGCCGCGCGCACCATCGCGCGCTTTATTTCATCGCGCGCAAGCCCGACCTCACGGTCAGCGAGCTGCTCGCATTGCTGGCGATCACCAAACAGTCGCTCGGACGCGTCCTGAACGAGCTCACCGAACGCGGATTCGTCGAGTCGCGGCCCGGCGAGCGCGACCGGCGCCAGCGGCTGCTCCGTCTCACGACCGCGGGCGCCGCGCTGGAGCGCGACCTGTTCGACGCGATGCGCGAGAAGCTGTCCGCCGCCTACGCCCGCGCGGGCCAGCACGCGGTCGGCGGTTTCTGGGCGGTGCTGGAGGGGCTGATCCCCGCCGACGAGCGCACCCGGCTGGAGGAGCTGCGCGCGCGCGACTAGCGCGCCGCGGCGAGCGGCGTTCAGCGCGCGGCCGCGGCCATCTCGCGGTTGCGCCGTTCGGCCGCGGCCAGCGTCTCGGATAGCAGGCGCACGAGCGCGTCGTCGCGGTCGAGCACGTTCAGCCCCTCGCGCGTCGATCCGCCGGGGCTGGCCACCCGGTCGGCGAGCGTCGCCGCGCTCTCGTCGGACGCGGCCGCCATCAGCGCCGATCCCTCCAGCGTCGCAGTCGCCAGCCGGCGCGCCTGGTCCTCAGGCAACCCCAGGGATGCGCCCGCCCGAGCGAGCGCGTCGAGGAACCGGAACACGAAACCCGGCCCCGACCCGGCGAGCGCGGTTACGACGTCGAACAGGCGCTCCTCGGCGATCCATTCGTGATGCCCCAGCGGGGCGCAGAGCGCCTCAGCAATCGCCCGCGCGTCGGCGTCCGCCGTCGCGCTGAACAGCCCGGTCACCCCCTTGCCGATCGCGACGGGCAGGTTGGGCATCGCGCGGACGATCGCGTCGGCGCGAAAGCGCTCGGCGAGCGCAGCCTCCTCGACGCCCGCCAGGATGGACAGGAGGAGGTCGGGACGCAGATCGCGCAACGCGGGCGCGACCACGTCCAACTGCTGCGGCTTGACCGCCAGCACCAGAAGCGCCGGCGCCTCCCGATCGGGAACGGCCGAAGTCCAGCGCACCCCGGCGGGCAGCGTCTTCTCGGTGCGGGTGACGACGGCGACCTGGTCCGCGCGCATCCCGGCGGCGAGCCAGCGGCGCAGCATCGCCCCGCCCATGTTGCCGCAGCCGATCATCAGGACCGGCCCGACGTCGCGGAGCGTCAC
>DASVSW010000064.1:0-2017 GCA_036387895.1 Sphingomonas sp. | reverse complement strand
CGTCCTCTTCGTCTCCCCTGTCCACTCCACCCGCTCCCATCCCGGCGCGCGGGCGCTCGGCCCCGCCCACGCCGCCGCGATCGGTCGGGGTCTAGGCAAGCCGCTCGTCGCGCTCGGCGGCATGACGCCGTCGCGGTTCAGGGCCGCGCGCGCGCTCGGCTTCCACGGCTGGGCCGCGATCGACACGCTGGCGCGCCCCTCACCCCGTCAGGGCGGATCAGGCTGTGGGTGACGCCGGCTCCCACAGCTCCACCGCATTGCCCTCCGGATCGTGGAGCCGCGCGAACCGCCCGACCTGCGGGTCGTCCCATTCCGGCTTGGTGATCGCCTCGATCCCCGCCTCGCGCAGCGACGCCAGCAGCGCGTCGAGCTCCGACACGCGCAGGTTGATCATGAACGCCTTGTCGGCCGCGAAATAGTCGGTGTCGGCCGAGAAGGGCTGGAACACCGTTGGTCCCGCCGCCTGCCGCCAGACCCACTCGTTCGGCGGCTCGCTCTCGCCCGGGGCGAAGCACCCGCCGCCGACGCCCAGATGGTCGCGGTACCAGGCCGACAGCGCCTTCGGGTCGCGCGAGCGGAAGAACAGGCCGCCGATGCCGAGGACGGGCATATCGGGACTCCTTGGGGCGGGACGTGGACTCGGATGCTAGCCCTACCCTCATCCCCGCGAAAGCGGGGATCCATCTCGGGCCGGCTGATACGGGCGGACGCGCGACGCCGCGGCGGAGCCGCGCCTATGCCAAGGCATGCCGCTGACGCGGACCGGTCGCGAAACGCACGACTTTTTCGCGCCTTTGCGTGAACCGTCTTCTTTCAAAATAGATGGGGACGAAGAGAGGAAGCGCCGCGGCTAAGCCGCGTCGTCGAACCTAGCTGCGCTAGGCCGGCCGGTCTTAGGCGAGTCTTGCGCCTGCTTCGCTGGCGCAAGCCGCCCTGCGACTAGAACCGGAAAGCCGTCCCCACGTACACCGCCTGGCTGTCCCGCCGGTCGTCGACCCGCGCGATGCGCTCGCGGTCGGACCGGTAACGGACGCCCGCCGTGACATCCAGGTTGCGCGTGAGCGAGTAGGACCCGCCGAGATCGAGCGAGTAGCTGCGCTCGCCGTTCGTCAGCGCCGGCGCGACGTCGCCCGTGGCGCGGTCCGCGCCCGCCTTCACCCGCGTCGAGAAGCGCGGCAACGAATAGGTCACGCCCAGCTCCGCCGACTCGCGCCCGCCGACCGGGCCGGCGCCGTCGACCTTGGCCACGTCGCCCGCGATCGCGAAGCGCCGCCAGCCCACCGCGACGCCCAGATTATACGCGATCGGCGCGATGCCCACCGTCGCCGGCGCGGGCGCGGCGGCGATCTCGGGCGCCGCCGACACGGGCCGGTTGGTCCGGGCACGCACCGCCACCGTCACCGCGCGCGCGCTCTTCGCCTCGGCGGGGGTGAAGCGGAAGCCGCGCGTCTCGAGCCCGCTCCGCGCGAACAGCGCCGCCAGACGCGGGTCGGCGGCGGACGGCGTGAAGGATCCGAGGCCGCGGGCGGCGACGCGCTTGGGCGGAGCCTTGCGGGCCTGCTCGGTCGCGCCGAAAGCGGGCGCGACGACGGTCCCGGCGGCGACAAGCGCCCCGGCGACCACGCCAGCGAAGATCCCGTTCTTCCTCACGATGCCCTCGACCCTGTTGCCCCTCTTCACGCTTGGCTAGCGTGAATCGTTGCCCCGCGGCTCGGCCCTGCCGCTTTTTCGCCAAACTGTTGCACGGACCCCACAACCCCGCTCCGCTTGCGGCCCTTCCGTCGCACCGGTAGAGCATAGGGCGATCAGTTCCAGCTTTCCAGGAAATCGCCGATGCCGCGCCCGCTCCGTTCAGCCGCTCTATTGTCATTGGCGTTGCCGCTCGCCGCCTGCGCCGGCGGTGACCGACCCAAGGCGGACCTCGCCGCCTCGCGCATCACCACCATCGGCGTGAACAGCTATCTGTGGCGCGCCAGCCTCGACACGCTGTCCTTCATGCCGCTCCTCCAGACGGATT
>DASVSW010000063.1:0-4270 GCA_036387895.1 Sphingomonas sp. | reverse complement strand
GTCGTCGAACGGGTCGGCTAGCCGACCCGCCGGCCGGGCTTGGGCGAGTCCTAGCGCAGCATGCGCTAGACCGCCCGGCGCCTACGCCGCGTTATCGATCCCGAGTTCCCCCAGCTTCCGGTACAGCGTCGACCGTCCGATCCCCAGCCGCCGCGCGACCTCCGTCATGCGGCCGCGGTAATGGCCGATGGCGAGGCGGATCACGTCGGCCTCGATCTCCTCGAGCTGGCGCAAGTTCCCGTCGGGGCGGAACAGCGTCACGCCGCCGCTCGACGCAAACGAGGGCATGGCCCCCGACGGCCCGTGGAGCGCGGCGGCGGCGATCTGGGGGAAGTCGGCGCGGGTCAGCGCGTCGCCTTCGCACAGCACGGCGGCGCGGAAGAGCGCATTCTGGAGCTGGCGGACGTTGCCCGGCCAGTGGTAGCCCGCGAGCAGCTGGAGCGCGTCGTCGGTGATCCCCAGCGCCTTCAGTCCCGGCTGTTTCGCGATGCGCGCCAGGAGGTGGCGGGTGAGCGCGGGGACGTCGCCCGTGCGCTCGCGCAAGGGGGGGATCGTCACCTGGACGACGTTCAAGCGGTAATAGAGGTCCTCGCGGAAGCGGCCGGCCTCGACCTCTTCCGTCAGGCGCTTGTTGGTGGCGGCGATGACGCGGACGTCGACCGTGCGGGCGTGGCGTGCGCCGATCGGGTGCACCTCGCCGCCCTGGAGGACGCGGAGTAGCTTCACCTGCGCGTCCAAGGGCATCTCGCCGACTTCGTCGAGGAACAGCGTGCCGCCATCGGCTTCCCGGAAGCGGCCGATCTTGCGCTCGAAGGCGCCGGTGAACGCGCCCTTCTCGTGGCCGAACAGCTCCGATTCGACGAGGTTGGGCGGCAGCGCGCCGCAATTGACGGCGACCATCGGCTTCTTGGCGCGCGGAGACGCGGCATGGACCGCCTGCGCCACGATCTCCTTGCCGACGCCCGACTCGCCTTCGAGGAGCACGGGGACGCGCGCGCGGGCCGCCTTGGCGGCGATGGCGAGCGCGGCGCGGAACTGGGGCGCTGAGCCGACGATCTCGTCGAAGGCGAGGAGCGCCGGGATCTTTTCGGTGAGGGGGCGGAGCTCGCCGGCGGCGGTGTCGGCGACGGCGGCCTCGAGCGCCGCGACCAGCCGCTCGGGCGCGATCGGCTTGACGAGGAAGTCGGTGGCGCCCGACCGCATGGCGGCGACCGCGTGCGCGACCGAGCCGTTGGCGGTGAGCATCAGGATGGGGAGCGCGGGGCGGCGCGCGCGAAGCTCCGCGATCAGGCCGGCCGCGCCGTCGGGATCGGCCCAATGGTCGAGCACGATCGCGTCGAGCTGCATCCCGTCCTGCGTGCCGCGCGAGGCGATCGCCTGTTCGCCCGGCGAGGCGAAGACGGTGCGCCAGCCCGCGCGCGCGGCGAGCGCCGCGACGAGGCGGCGCTGGGCGGGCTCGTCGTCGATCAGCAGGAGCAGGCGCTGTCCGTTGCGCGTCATTCGGTGTTCCCTTCGTCCGGGAACGGGACATAGCCGCGACGCGGTAAAGGGGTGTTTAAGGCTAGATCGCGATCCAGCGGCGCCGGTCCGCTCCCGCCTCGTTGAAAGGAACCTCACGGGGTTGCGGTGGGGGCGGATGCGCCTCTAAGGTCCGCCGATCAGTTCTCAGGACCGGATTCCATGGCCCTCCACAACGACGACCTGCCTTCGCACGAACGGACCTACAGCCGGATGATCTCGCTCCTGAAGTGGGGATCGCTTGCGGTGGCGCTGGTCACGGCGCTCGTCGTCTGGCTGATATCGTAAGCGCCCCATGAAGATCGCCGTCCCCACCGAAACAGCGGACGGCGAGAAGCGCGTCGCCGCGACGCCCGAAACCGTGCGCAAGCTGGCGGCGCTGGGCGCCTCGGTCGCCGTGGAGGCTGGCGCGGGCGCCCGCGCCGCGTTCGACGACGAGGCGTACCGGGCGGCGGGGGCAACCGTCGGCACCTCCGCGGAGACGCTGCGCGACGCCGAGCTGGTGCTGGGGGTGCAGGGGCCGGACCCGGCCTCGCTCGCGGGCGCCAGGCCGGGCGCGTGGGTCGTGGCGACGCTGAACCCGTTCGGGGATCGCGCGCGCGTCGACGCCTACGCCGCTGCGGGCGTCGAGGCGCTGGCGATGGAATGGATGCCGCGCATCACCCGCGCCCAGTCGATGGACGTGTTGTCGTCGCAGTCGAACCTGGCGGGCTACAAGGCGGTGCTGGACGCCGCGGCGGAATACGGCCGCGCATTTCCGATGATGATGACGGCGGCCGGCACGGTGTCGGCGGCGCGCGTGTTCGTGATGGGCGTGGGCGTGGCGGGCCTCCAGGCGATCGCGACGGCGCGCAGGCTAGGGGCGCAGGTGTCGGCGACCGACGTGCGGTCGGCGACGCGCGAGCAGATCCTGTCGCTGGGCGCGAAGCCGGTCTTCGTCGAGGGTGTGGCCGGGATCGAGGGCGAGGGGTCGGGCGGCTACGCCGGCGAGACGAGCCCGGAATACCAGCGCGCGCAGGCGGAGCTGGTGTCGAGCCACATCGCCAAGCAGGACATCGTGATCACCACCGCGCTGATCCCCGGTCGTGCTGCGCCCCGGCTGGTGTCGGACGCGCAGCTCCAGACCATGCGGCCGGGATCGGTCGTGGTGGACTTGGCAGTCGAGCAGGGCGGCAACGTCGAGGGCTCCGCGCCCGGTCAGGTGATCGAGCGGCACGGGGTGCGCGTGGTCGGGCACAGGAACGTGCCGTCGCGCTTGGCCGCCGATGCGAGCGCGCTCTACGCGCGCAACCTGTTCAACTTCCTTTCGGCTTTCTGGGACAAGGAGCAGGGCAGGCCGGTGCTGCCGGACGGCGACGAGATCGGCGACGCGATCCGGGTGACCAGGGGCGGCGCGGTGGTGTCGGCGAGGTTGGTCGGTTGAACAGGGGCGTGTCTCTCTATTCCTCCCCTGTAAGGGGAGGTGGCGCGCGTAGCGCGACGGAGGGGTGTCGCCGGTCGCTAGTGGAGCGCGACGCTCGCAACCGGAGACACCCCTCCACCATGCTTCGCATGGTCCCCCTCCCCTTGCAGGGGAGGATTTGAGAATGCTCCAAGGCTTCGGCGATGTGAACGAGCGGTCGAAGCGGCTCCGGCGGGAGATGTCGCTGCCCGAAGTCCTGCTCTGGCGCGCGCTGAAGACGCGCCCTGGCGGGTTCAAGTTCCGGAAGGGTCATCCGGCTGGCTGGTTCACCGCCGACTTCTACTGCCATGAAGCCCGGCTGGTGATCGAGGTCGACGGCGAGGCGCACGGGTGCGGCGACCGACCGGCGCGCGACACCCGACGCGACGACTGGTTCGCGGAGCGTGGGATCGGCGTCATGCGGGCGACCGCGACCGAGGTCCTGACTAACTTGGACGGTGTCGTCCGAGGCTTGGTCGATCGGGCTGGCGGAGAAAGCGCGCGGCCGCGTCGGGGCCGTCGACCGGCGGATCAGGAGTAGCCATGACCTTCATCTCCATCCTGTCCATCTTCGTGCTGGCCTGCTTCGTGGGCTATTTCGTCGTGTGGGCGGTGACGCCCGCGCTGCACACGCCTTTAATGGCGGTGACCAACGCGATCTCCAGCGTCATCATCGTGGGCGCGCTGGTCGCGGCGGCGGCGCCGGAGGGGGCGGCGGCGAAGTGGCTGGGGCTGCTGGCGGTGGTGCTGGCGAGCGTCAACATCTTCGGGGGCTTCGCGGTCACCGAGCGGATGCTGGCGATGTACAAGAAGAAGGAGCGGCCGGGCCGCTGAGCCGGGCGGTTTGAAGGGGGAAGCCTGATGCACGAGGTCGCCGCCAGCCCCTATGTGGCGCTGGCCTATCTGATCGCGGGGGTGTGCTTCATCCTAGCGCTGCGCGGCCTGTCGAGCCCCGCGTCGAGCCGGCGGGGCAACCGGCTGGGCATGGTCGGCATGGCGATCGCGGTCGTGACGACGCTGGTGACGCACGAGGTCGCGGCGCTACCCGAGATCCTGGCGGCGATCGGCGTCGGCGCGGGCGTAGGCCTCGTCACCGCCCGGCGGATCGCGATGACGGCGATGCCGCAGCTGGTCGCGGCCTTCCACTCGCTGGTGGGGCTGGCGGCGGTGCTGGTCGCGGCGGCGGCGTTCCTCAACCCGGTGGCGTTCGGGATCGCGGAGCTGGTGACGCCGCTAGTCGGCCGACCCTTTGCGGTGATCGAGCCCGTCAGCCGCATCGAGATGAGCCTGGGCGCCGCGATCGGGGCGATC
>DASVSW010000062.1:0-1542 GCA_036387895.1 Sphingomonas sp. | reverse complement strand
CGAGAAGATCTCCGGGCTGCCGACGGTGAAGTCCATGTCGTGCGCCTCGCCCACCCAGTCGCCGAAATGGCGCACCATGTGGAGCAGCACCTCGTCGCAATCGGTGATCAGGAGCGGCCTCACCATGTCGGCCCCTCCAGCTCCTGGTGCGCCCGCACCAGCGCTTCCGGCTGGACGTCCAGCTCCTCCGCGCAGGCGATGAGGTCGGGCTGCCAGCCCTCGAGGAAGCCCAGCACCGCCGACAGCACAGCGGGCTCGCCCGCCCGCCCGCGCAGGTCGGCGGGGTCCAGCCCCGTCACGTCGAGCAGCCGCTGCGCCCGGTCGGGGTCGGACAGGGTCCAGGCCAGGGCCTGCAATCCGATCGCGGTCGCGTCGGGTGTATCTTTTGCGCGCAATGGGTTACACTCATCGGAAGGGAATGGGGGCGGAATTGACGAAGAAGGTGCTCGTTGTCGAGGACAACGAACTCAACCTCAAACTGTTCTGCGACCTCCTGCGCGCGCACCATTATGCGACGGAGGCGGTCCGCGACGGCCGCGAGGCGGTCGAGCGCGCGCGCGCCTTCGGCCCCGACCTGATCGTGATGGACATCCAGATGCCGCACGTGACGGGCTATCAGCTGATCGAGGAGCTCCAGGCCGATCCCGACCTGCGCGCCGTCCCCGTGATGGCGGTCACGGCGTACGCCGGCCGCGACGACGAGGACCGCATCCGCGCGGCGGGCGCCAAGGCGTACGTGTCGAAACCGATCAGCCTGGCCCGCTTCATGAACGAGATCCGCGCGCTGGCGTGAGGCGTCGACGCCCGGCCGCCCTTCGTCACCCCGGACTCGATCCGGGGTCCCGCTTCTACTCGGCTTTTGAAGGCGAACTGACGGAGTAGCGAACTCACGCGAAAAAGCCGCCGGCGCTTGGCCGACGGCTCTTGGATCACGTCACGGGCGCGCCGCGGCGAAGCCGCGTCGTCGATCCTAGCTCGCGCCAGGTTCGGCCGCGCTTGCGCGAGTCACTTGATCTTGGCTTCCTTGAACTCGACGTGCTTGCGCACGACGGGATCGTACTTGCGGAAGGACAGCTTCTCGGTCTTGGTGCGCGGGTTCTTCTTGGTGACGTAGAAGAAGCCGGTGTCCGCGGAGCTGACGAGCTTGATCTTGACGGTCGTCGGTTTGGCCATGGGCCCGTTCCTGTTCGTAAAATGGAAAGGGCGGGCATGACGCCCGCCGCTTGAACGGTCGGGCGCATGGCCGAACCCGCCCGCCAAGTCAACCGCCGACGCCTTAACGGGTCCTTCACTGCGACCGTGCAGCCTCGTTCCCGAGGGGGAGCGATAGCATGGACACGGGATCGGACGAAGGAGTCAGGGCGGAGCTGGCGCGGCGCGTCGCCGCGATGAGCGGACGGGGTGTCAGCGTCGGCCCGCGCGAGCTGGCGTCGGAGGTCGACGCGGTGCGCGCCCTTGCCGCCCGAGCGGGGCTGCTCCCCGCGGTGGCGGTGGCGCATCTGCTCGACGACGCGCTGTCGCGCGGCGAGCGCGGGCCGATGG
>DASVSW010000061.1:0-8218 GCA_036387895.1 Sphingomonas sp. | reverse complement strand
CTCGAGTCAGCCATCAGGCCCGCGGTGACTCCTGATCGGCCCATCGAGTTGGCGGGGCATGTTCGCCTGGACCGGACCGACGCGCCGACCAGAGGGTTCCGTGACCTGATGTTGCCTGACTGCGATGCGCTTTGCGCGGCGCTGCTCGACACGGACCGAGTCACCGCCGTGACGGTGGGCGGAAGGACGCGCGATGGCGAGCCGGTCCCTCCGATGACGTACCGTTTGGTCCCCGCCGCCCAGGCCCCGAACAGCCGTCTCGCCCCGACACGTCCGGACGCTCTGGTCGACGCAGTGCAAGTATCGGCGTCGACGACAAGAAGGCGCGTAGGATCGACGTTTACCGGCGGACCTCCCGGGCAGCGGGCTTTGATCGCCGCTGACTGGGCTCGCCGCCTCGCTGGACCAGAGCGCATGGTGGCGTCCTTGGCTACGGGTCGATACGATCTGCGCGTCGCGATCTCCGACGTGCGATCAGAAGCTCCCGATCGCTTCGGCATTCAGGAGGTGTTGATCGCGCGACCAGATGGGACTCCCTTGCTCCGGCGGCGCAGCGCCGAGGTGAACGCCGTGCTCGCGCCGCTTGGGCTGTTCCCGGACTTCTTCGGAAACTGGCATGTTCGATGGGGCTTAGCGCGCTGGCCCCGACGGCGAGGCGAGCAAGGCATCGCGTCTGTCGCGGTGAGCATCCTGCTCGAGTACAGCAGTCTACGTCCGCCGCAGGCAGGCTCCGAGTCCGCGGTCGCGCTCCGCGGACTTCTCGATCAAGCCATTGACGACCCAGCGCTGCCGGCGTCCGGTCAGGTTTTTCGATTGGTTCCTGTCTGGTTTCAGACGTTAGGACGGACGGCGTCGGCTCAGGACCTAGAGACGCTCAGTTCCCTTGTGCGTGACCGCCGGATCACCGGGTTCGACCAGCTGGTCGCTAGCGTGTCCTACCCTATCCCGCCGACGCTGAGAGGGCCTATCGTCGAACGACTTGCCGACGGGGAGCCGAATAAGGCGGACCGCCGGGCCTTGAATCAGCTGCTTGCTCGTATGCCGGCCGGCACGTTCGCCGCACCGACCCGCACCGAGAGGTGGCTTCTTCAAAATCCGGCTGTCCGTCAGGATGCGCCTGCGCTCGTCGAGCGACTAGCGGATCGTGGCCGCGCCGCAGCGCCGCTCCTGGCGTCCTTACTAGCCCAGACCGCGAACGCGGCCGAGGGCGAAGGCCGGAGAGATCTCTTGTCAGCGATCCGCAGCGCGTTGATCCAACTCGGACCCGAAGCGCAGTCAGAGTTGTCGACGGTCGATTCTCTCGTGCGGAGTCGGGAGCTGGCGTACACCCCTTTGGACGCCGACGAGTGGCGGTTCGCGCTAGCGCGCATGGGCAGGCCCATAGAGGCGACGTCGTACCCACCCCTCTACTCGAGTGAACAGCTAACTCGGGAGAAGGCCGATCTTCGCCGGCGATTGGTCGAGTATCAAGCTAGGCGACCCGCTCGATGAGGACGTGACGCCAAACGTCAGCTCACCGCCTCCGCCACGATCGCCTCCGCCCGCGCGAAGAGCGCCGGATCGACCTCCGCCCCGCTCGCCGCGGCGTTCTCGTCGACCTGTTCCGGTCGCGACGCGCCGATGATCGCCGACGCGACGTTCGGCTCGCGCAGGACCCAGGCGAGTGCGAACTGCGCCAGGGTCAGGCCCGCCTCCGCCGCGATCGGCTTTAGCCGCTGAACCGCCTCCAGCACGGGGCGCTGGAGCAGCCGGTCCATCCACCCGCCCATCTCCTCGCTCGTCGCGCGCGTGCCGGCGGGCGGCGGCGCGTCGGGATCGTACTTGCCCGTCAGCACGCCTTGCCCCAGCGGCGACCAGACGATCTGCGAGATGCCGTTCGCCGCCGAGAGCGGGATCACCTCGTCTTCCGGCTTGCGCCAGAGCAGCGAATATTGCGGCTGGCTCGACACGAAGCGTTCCACCCCCGCCATCGCCACCGCACGCCGGATCACGTCGGCGGGCCATTCGGAAAAGCCGAGATAGCGCACCTTGCCAGCCTGGACGGCATCGCTGAGCGCCGCCATCGTCTCCTCCAACGGCGTGTCCGGGTCGTGGCGGTGGCATTGGTACAGGTCGATATGGTCGACGCGCAGCCGCTTCAGCGACGCGTCGAGCTGTTTTTCCACCTGCGCCCGCGACAGCCCTCGATCGCGATCCGTCATCGGGAAGAAGAGCTTGGTCGCCAGCACGTACGAGTCGCGCGGACGATCCCGGAGCGCCTTGCCCAGGAAGGTCTCCGCGGCGCCCCGGCCGTAGATGTTGGCCGTATCGATGAAGTTGACGCCCAGATCGAACGCCCGATCGAGGCACGCCCGCGCCGCGTCCGCCTCGACGCCGACGCCGTAGGTCAGCCAGGATCCCAGCGAGATCTCGGACACCTCCAGATCGCTCGCGCCCAATCGCCGGTACTTCATCGCGCCTCTCCTCGCCGCCTCGGGACGCGTGACGCTCGGGAAGCGCCCGCCGTTCCGGTCTTTGCATCGCCTCCGCCCCGGTCCAAGGCGCGGTCATGACGTCGACCCCGCTCCTGTCCGTCGCGGAGGCGCAGGCGCGCCTCTTGGCGCTCGCCAGTCCCGTCACCATCGAGCGCGTGCCGCTCGCCGGTGCCATCGGGCGCTGGGCGGCGGAGGACGCGTACGCCGGCCGGACGCAACCGCCCGCCGCCCTGTCGTCGATGGACGGCTACGCCATCCGGCACACCGACATGCCCGGCCCCTGGCGCGTCATCGGCGAGAGCGCCGCCGGCCGGCCGCTGGCCCGCGCGCTCGGCCCGGGCGAGGCGGCGCGCATATTCACGGGCGCGTTCGTGCCCGACGGCGCCGACGCCGTGCTGATCCAGGAGGAGACGGCGCGCGACGGCGACGCGTTGCGGCTCGCCGGGGACGGTCCTCCTCGGCCGGGGGCGAACGTCCGCGCGCGCGGTCTCGACTTCGCGACGGGCGACCTCCTCGTCCGCGCCGGCGACCGTCTCACCCCCGCTCGCCTCGCGCTCCTGGCCGCTGGCGGCCAGCCGGTGATATCCGTCCGTCGTCGCGTCCGCGTCGCGCTCGCCGCCACCGGCGACGAGCTCTCGCACGACGTCTCGACCGATCCGTCCAAGACGCCGGAGACCAACAACCTTCTCCTGTCCGCGCTGCTCGCCGACCTCCCCGTCGACCTCCTCGACCTCGGCATCCTCCCCGACGACCAGGCCGTGCTCCGCAGCGCCTTCGCCGGCATCGAAGCCGACCTCCTCGTCACCAGCGGGGGCGCGTCGGTGGGTGACCACGACCTCGTCCGCCCCGCCCTGCTCGCCGCCGGCGGCGCCATCGATTTCTGGCGCGTCGCCGTCCGTCCCGGCAAGCCGCTCATGGCCGGCCGCCTCCGCGACGCCGTCGTACTCGGCCTGCCCGGCAACCCCGTCTCGGCCTATGTCACCGCCCTCCTCTTCGTCCGCCCGCTCATCGCCCGCCTCGCCGGCGCGGCCGATCCGCTGCCGCGCACCCGCACGGCCGTGCTCGGCCGCGACCTTCCCGCCAACGGTCCTCGTGCCGACCATCTCCGCGCCGCCCATGACGCGGAGGGCCGCGTCTGCGCCGCCCTCGTCCAGGACAGCTCCATGCTCCGCATCCTCGCCGATTCCGATTGCCTGATCGTCCGTCCGCCGCACGCGCCGGCGGCTCGAGCCGGCGACTCGGCGGAAATCCTGCCCCTCTGTTGACAAGGCAGAACCCGTTCCATATTGGTTCCCAGTCTGTTCCTTAGCCCTGTTCCCGGACGGAGAACCCTATGCTGACGCGCAAGCAACATGAGCTCGTCTGCTTCATCAACGACCGCCTGCACGACACGGGCGTGTCGCCCTCCTTCGAGGAGATGAAGGAGGCGCTCGACCTCAAGTCCAAGTCGGGCGTGCACCGCCTCATCTCGGCCCTGGAGGAGCGTCAGTTCATCCGCCGGCTTCCGAACCGCGCCCGCGCGCTCGAAGTTCTGCGCATGCCGGAGCGCCCCGTCGACAAGAAGCCCGCCAAGGCTGCGGCGCGCGTCGGCGAGGGTCGCGACCTGCCCAAGCCCGCCAACGACGTCGTCGAGATCCCGCTGCACGGCCGGATCGCCGCCGGCGTCCCGATCGAAGCGTTCGAGGGTTCGACCATGCTCCCCGTTCCCGCCGCGCTGCTCGGCCAGGGGGAGCATTACGCGCTCGAGGTCGCCGGCGACTCGATGGTGGAGGCCGGCATCCTCGACGGCGACTACGCCCTCATCCGCCGGCAGGAGACGGCGCGCGACGGCGAGATCGTCGTGGCGCTGATCGAAGGCGCGGAGGCGACGCTGAAATACTTCCGTCGCGAAGGCGCCATGGTGCGTCTTGATCCCGCCAACCGCGCTTACGACCCTCAGCGCTACGCACCTGCCCAGGTCGAAGTTCAGGGTAAGCTGTCCGGCATCCTCCGCCGCTACGACTGACCTCCGTGCTATCATGGTGCGCGACGCTCACCGCGCGTCGCGCACCCGCCATGGGTGTCGGTCCCCCGGCCGGCGTACGGTGGTGACCTGCCCGGTCTTCAGGTTGATCGTCAGCCCGCCCGTCCGCTCCAGCACCGGCCGGTCCAGCTTCAGCCATTTCGGCCGGCAGGTGCGTGGCAGGCGACGTTCGCTGACCACGATGTCCGCCTAGTGGCACATAGCGAGGACCTCATCGATCGGCATCATGTAGGCGCTGCGCGTCGCCGCGAGCCGGTGCGCGCCGACGCGGACCGAGCATACATCGCGGTTGCATCGCGCCTCCGCCTGCTCGGCCAGCAGCGAAGGCGCGCCGTCCACGCCGCCGTTCTCCGACAGCATGTCCTGGACATAATCGCCCGCCCGATCGCGCAGCATCGCGAGCCGCCCGTCGTCGAGACGCACGGCGACGTGTCGCCCGTCACCCGTCACGAGCAGGTCGGGCGCGGGAGTGGCGATCGCCCATGCGGCGCCGATCCCGAGCGGCAGAACGCCCGACCACCGCCATCCAGTCCGCCAGAGCGCTATCCAAAGCAGCCCGCCCGCCATCGATGCGAACGCCCCGGTCGGCATCGCGGGCACCGCGGCGACCGCGCCCGGCGCCGACGCGATCCATCGCGCGCCGCCCAGGAGAAGCGCGATCGCCTGTCCGGCGAGCCACCAGACGGGTCCGTCCAGCCCGACGCCGTCGAGCGCCAGCGCGAGCGCTTCGAGCGGCATGATGACGAAGGTCGTGAACGGGATGGCGACGATGTTGGCCAGCGCGCCGTACAGCCCCGCCTTGTGGAAGTGGAACGCCGCGATAGGCATCAGCGCGAGCTCCACCGCGACACCGGTGAGGAGCAGCGACGCGACACGCCGCGTCGTCCACGTCGTCCAACCCTCGTCCCGCGGCTCGAACCAGCCTCTCACCCGCGGATGCTCGTGCAACGCCACGATCGCGACGATGGCCGCGAACGAGAGCTGGAAGCTGGGGCCGGCGATGGCCTCGGGCCATAGGAGCATGACCACCAGCGCCCCGGCCGCGACGAGCCTGAGCGTCACCGCCTCCCGCCCCAGCGCGAGCGCGGCGAGCACCAGCAACGCCGCCACGCAGGACCGGATCGTCGGCACTTCGGCGCCGGTAAGCGAAGTGTAGCCGACCGCCGCTAGCGCGCCCACGCCCGCCGCAACGACCGGCAGACGCGCGTGCAGCGCCAGCCATGGCCAGAGCGCCAGCAGACGGAGCGTCACGACCATCGTCGCGCCCACCACCGCCGAGATGTGGAGCCCGCTGACCGACAGGAGGTGCGCCAGGCCCGCGCGCCGCATCGCCTCCGCGTCATCCTCGGTGATAGCGCCCTCGTCGCCCGTCGCCAGCGCCGCCGCGATCCCGCCGACGCTGCCGGCCAGCCGCGTCTCGATGCGTCGCGTCAATCTCGCCCGCAACTCCGATCCGGTCCCGCCGGGCTTCACCAGCACGATGGGCGCGAAAGCCCGGCCCGTCGCCCCGACGCCCTCGAACCACGCCACGCGCGCATAGTCGTACGCACCCGGAACGGCCGCTTCCGGTGGCGGCATCAGCCGCGCGCGCAACCGCACCACGGCGCCCCGCCCCAGCCCCGGCGGCGCGTCCTCCGCTGGGACGTTGACGCGCACGCGCGGCGGCAAGCCCGACCCGCGATCGGGCGCGATCGTCAGCCTCACGAGCCCACGGGCCGTCAGCGCGGTCGTCCGTTCGACCGTGCCGGAAAAAGCCGCCACCGTCGGCCGGGCGAGCACCGGCGTCGCGACGCGCTCGGCGCGCCACCAGACCAAAGCCAATCCCATCGCGGCGCAGAGCGCTCCGGTTCCGATGAACGCGGGCGCCCGTCCGCCGCGCGCAACCGCCGCGGCGCTCACCGCCACGGCCAGCAGCGCCAGGAAGGCCGCGCGCCAGCTCCGCTCATCGGGGAGCACGAACCAGATCGCGATCCCGACGAGCATCGCGACCGGCAGCCACAGCGGCAACCGCTCCCGCTCGGCCTCCAGCTTGCGCTCGACCGCTTCGCGCCAGGCGGCCCGCCATTCCGCCATTGTCCGCCGCGGGAAGCGCGTGCTAGCGGCGCGGGCGGCGGAACTGGCCATCACCCTCGCACACTGGGAGCACGCGCGCGTGAGCGCAACCGAAACGACCGCGCCCGCCGGGCCCGCCACTCGCGCACCCGTCGTGACGCGCTTCGCGCCGTCTCCGACGGGCTATCTGCACCTGGGCGGCGCCCGCACCGCACTGTTCAACTGGCTGTTCGCCCGCCGCCACGGGGGCGAGTTCCTGCTCCGGATCGAAGACACCGACCGCGCCCGTTCGACGCAGGGTGCGATCGACGCGATCCTCGACGGCATGCGCTGGCTAGGGCTCGACTGGGATCGCGACGCCGTGTTCCAGTTCGCCCGCGCCGACCGCCACGCGGAGGTCGCTCACCAGATGGTCGGACAAGGTCATGCCTACCGCTGCTACATGACCGCCGAGGAGCTCGCCGCGCAACGCGCCGAAGCCGAAGCGAACAAGCGGCCTCTACGCGTCCGCAGCCCCTGGCGCGACCGCGACCCCGCCGAAGCGCCAGCCGGCGCGCCCTTCGTCGTCCGGCTGAAGGCGCCCCGCGAAGGCGCGACCACGATCGACGATCAGGTGCAGGGCTCGGTGACCGTGCAGAACGCCGAGCTCGACGACCTCGTCCTGCTCCGATCGGACGGCACGCCCACCTACATGCTCGCCGTCGTCGTCGACGATCACGACATGGGCGTCACGCATGTGATCCGCGGCGACGACCATCTCAACAACGCGTTCCGCCAGCTTCCCATCGTCAAGGCGATGGGCTGGCCGGAGCCGATCTACGCGCACGTGCCGATGATCCACGGATCGGACGGCGGCAAGCTGTCCAAGCGCCACGGCGCGGTCGGCGTCGAGGCGTATCGCGACGATCTGGGCATCCTGCCCGAGGCGCTGGGCAACTATCTCCTGCGCCTCGGTTGGGGCCATGGCGACGAGGAGATCATCGCCCGCGACCGCGCGATCGAGCTGTTCGACCTGGCGGCCGTTGGCAAGTCGCCGTCGCGTTTCGACCTGAAGAAGCTCGAGAACCTCAACGGCCACTACATCCGCGAGGCGGACGACGGACGATTGGCCGGACTGGTCGCGGACAAGCTGGGGCTCACGGAAGCGGCGGAGCGCGACCTGATCGCGCGAGCGATGCCGGTCTTGAAGGTCCGCGCGGCCAATATCAACGAGTTGGCGGACGGCGCCCGGTTCCTGTTCGCGTCGCGTCCGCTCGAGCCGGACGACGCGGCCGCGGCGCTCCTCGCCGGCGACGCGCCGGCTCTTCTCGCTGCGGTGCATCATGCGCTTGACGCCGCCCCGGCTTGGGATACGGAGGCGCTCGAAGGTTCGGTACGGCGCGTGGCCGAGGAGCGGGGCGTCAAGCTCGGCCAGGTCGCGCAACCGCTCCGCGCCGCGCTCACGGGCCGCAAGACGTCGCCCGGCATCTTCGACGTGCTGGCCCTTCTGGGCCGCGACGAGAGCCTGGCGCGGATCGCGGATCGGATGGCCGCCTGAAGGAACATGGGAGGACGACAAGGATGACCGACACGGCCAAGCTGAACCTCGGCGGCAAGGATTTCGACTATCCGGTCCTGTCCGGCACCGTCGGACCGGACGTCGTCGACATCCGTAAGCTCTACGGGCAGA
>DASVSW010000060.1:0-13932 GCA_036387895.1 Sphingomonas sp. | reverse complement strand
CGCGCTGCGCTGGCCCATCTGCCGCTGGCGTGGCGCGAAGGTCCTTCGACCACCGGGGTGGTGGCGGTGCTCGAAGGGGCGCGTCCCGGGCGCTCGGTGCTGCTGCGCGGCGACATGGACGCGCTGCCAATGACAGAGGAGACGGGGCTGCCCTTCGCCAGCCGCGTGCCGGGCGCGATGCACGCCTGCGGCCATGACGCGCATACCGCGATGCTGGTCGGCGCGGCCAAGGCATTGTGCGCGCGGCGCGATCAGCTGCCCGGCACGGTCGTCTTCATGTTCCAGCCCGGCGAGGAAGGGCATCACGGCGCGCGCTTCATGATCGAGGACGGCCTGCTGGCGCACGCCAAGCCCGACGCCGCCTTCGCGCTCCACATCTCGCCCAACATGCCCGCCGGCCAGGTGGTGAGCCGGGCGGGGCCGCTGCTGGCGTCTGCCGACACGCTCCACGCCGTGATCCGCGGCAAGGGCGGGCACGCCGCCATGCCGCACGAGTGCATCGATCCCGTCCCCGTCGCCTGCGAGATCGTCGGCGCTCTCCAGACCTATATCGCCAGGCGCGTGCCCGTGACCGACCCCGCCGTGCTGTCGATCACCAAGATCGACGCCGGCTCCGCGCACAACATCGTCCCCGACCGCGTCGAGCTATTGGGCACGCTCCGCGCCCTGTCCGAGAAGACGCGGACCGACGCGGCGGCGGCGTTCAAGCGCATCGTCGCCGGCATCGCCGCCGCGCATGGCTGCGAAGGGGAGGCATGGATCGACGACGGCTATCCCGTGACGCGGAACGACCCGGCCGCCGTCGCGCTGATCGCGTCGACCGCCGACGCGCTGGGCGGGGAGGGGACCTACGTCACCATGCCCGCGCCGATGATGGGCGCGGAGGATTTCAGCTACGTGCTCCGCGAGACGCCGGGCGCGATGGCGTTCCTCGGCGTCGCCGCCCCCGGCACCGACCCCGCGACGAACCCGCCGCTCCACAACACCCGGATGACGATCGACGAGAGCGTCATGGCGCGCGGCGTGGCGCTCCACTGCGCGTTGGCCGAGCGGTTCCTGGACGGCGGCCTAGGCTGACAGCCGCTCCGCCGCCAGCGCGGCCGCGACCTCCGCGTCGCTGAGCGCTAGGCGGAAGCGGACCCCGAAGCGTCGGCCCTCGACCCACATCACCGTCGCCGCCCGCGCCGCGCCGCCGACGTAGAGGCGGACCGTCCCACCCGCCGTCGGCGGCTCGGCCGCGTGGACCAGCGCGCCCGTCGCCGACAGGTCGAGCAGATGCGCGCGCACCGTGCCCGCCGGCCCGGCCATGCTGGTCGGCTCGAACAGCTTCAGCCGTGGCTTGGTGCGCAAACGGCGTATGTCTTCTGCGGTGTCGATCAACGCTGACCCCCTTCGACTTGAAAGAAGATACGCAGGGGATTCCCGACGGTTGCGCCGCAAAGAGGGTGAACGCTCCGCTAACCCTCTTTCTCAGCCCGCCTCGCCGATCGCGCGCGCGGCTTCCGCCGAGTCCCATTCGAACGCGCCGAGCCTGCGCCACACCTCGCGCCCTTGCCCGTCGTAGAGGATCGTCGCGGGCAGGTTGACGCCGTAGCCGGTGCTCAGGCCCAGCTTGGGGTCGCGGTACGGCTGGAGCGCCGCGAAGCCGCGGTCCTTGAGGAAAGCGCGGACCTTGTCTGGCGTCTCCTCCAGGTCCTGGCTCACCGCGACCACGCGGACGCGCCCGTCCAGCGCACGCGCCGCCTTGTCGAGCGTCGGCAGCTCGGCGACGCAGGGCGCGCACCAGGTCGCCCACAGATTGACCAGCACCGGCCCGCCGCGGAAGTCTGCGAGGCTGGCGGGCTTCCCGTCGGGCGCGATGAAGGCGACGGCGGGTGCCGCCTCGCCCTTGTGCGACCGGTCGAAAACGCCCGACTTGGGCGCGGAGGCGGCCGGCGCGGCCGTCGCCTCGTCGGCCGCGGTGGCCGTGTTCGCTTGCTCCGGCGTCGCCGCTTGCCTATCGCAAGCGCCGACCATGAGCGCCGATCCCAGCAGCAGCGACGACATCCGGCGTGACGGCATGAACGGCTCCAATGCGATGTGGGGCGGCCGCTTCGCGCAAGGTCCGGCGGCGGTGATGCGCGAGATAAACGTGTCGCTCCCCTTCGACAAGCGCATGTGGCGGCAGGACGTCCGCGCCAGCCGCGCCCATGCCGCGATGCTCGGCGCGCGGGGCATCATCGCGCCGGAGGACGCGGCCGCGATCGACGCCGGCCTGGCGGAGGTCGCCGCCGACTACGAGCGCGACGGGGTGCCGGACGACCTCGCGCTCGAGGACATCCATATGCTGACCGAGGCGCGTCTCGCCGAGAAGATCGGCGCGGCGGCCGGCCGGCTCCACACCGCCCGGTCGCGCAACGACCAGGTCGCGACCGACTTCCGCCTCTGGGTCCGCGACGCGATCGACGACGCGCTTGGGGCGCTGGCGCGGTTCCAGGCGGCGCTCCTCGCCCGCGCGGAGGAGCACGCCGACAGCGTCATGCCGGGCTTCACGCATCTGCAATCCGCGCAGCCCGTGACGCTCGGCCACCACCTCATGGCGTATCACGAGATGGCGGCGCGCGACGTCGGCCGCTTCCGCGACGCGCGCGCGCGGATGAACCGGTCACCGCTCGGCAGCGCGGCGCTGGCGGGGACGGGCTTCCCGATCGACCGCCACGCGACCGCGGCGGCGCTGGGCTTCGACGGGCCGACGCGCAACTCGCTCGACTCGGTCAGCGACCGCGATTTCGCGCTCGACTACCTCCAGGCGGCCGCCCAGTGCGCGCTCCACCTCTCGCGGCTGGCGGAGGAGTTCGTGCTCTGGGCGTCGCAGCCCTTCGGCTTCGTGGCGCTATCGGACCAATGGTCGACGGGCAGCTCGATCATGCCGCAGAAGCGCAATCCCGACGCCGCCGAGCTGGTGCGCGGCCATACGGGGCGGATCATCGGGTGCCTGACGGCGCTGATGATCACCATGAAGGGCCTGCCGCTCGCCTATTCCAAGGACATGCAGGACGACAAGCCGCCCGTCTTCGAGGCGCACGACCTGCTCGCGCTGAGCCTCGCGGCGATGACGGGGATGGTCGAGAGCGCGACCTTCCGCGCGGAGCGGATGCGCGCGGTGGCGGAGTCGGGCTTCTCCACCGCTACCGACCTCGCCGACTGGCTGGTCCGTGAAGCCGGCGTGCCGTTCCGCGAAGCGCACCACGTCACCGGCCGCGCGGTGGCGCTGGCGGAGGCGAGGGGGGTCAAGCTCCACGAGCTGCCGCTGGCGGACCTCCAGGCCATCGACGCGCGGATCGGGGCGGGCGTCTACGACGTGCTGTCGGTCGACGCGTCGGTCGGAAGCCGCACCAGCTTCGGCGGGACCGCCCCCGCCCAGGTCCGCGCCCGCATCGCCGAAGCCAAGGAAGCCCTATGAAGCGCGCCCTGATCCTCGCCCTGCTGCTCGGCGGCTGCGGCTCCACGGCCGACCTGAAGCCCGCGCCCGGACAGGCGCTGCCCGTCGCCCCCTATGGCGCGCGCGCGACGCCGACGCCCGCCGACCTCCTCACGCCGACGACCCAGCAGCGGCCCGAGCGCTCGACCGAGCTGCTCCGCCGCTCCGAGCCGCGCCGCTCCGACGAGTTCGACCTGCCGCCGCAATAGGAGGGGTTTCACGATTGACCTATCTCTCCCACCCCGGCGCAGGCCGGGGCCCAGAGCGGCATGAGCTACCCTCCCGATGGCGCGCTCGTACCCTGGGCCCCGGCCTACGCCGGGGTGGAGATAAGGGCTGGGACCGAGTAACCGCCGCCACGACCATGGACCATTTCCACTATCGCGACGGCGTCCTCCACGCCGAGGACGTTCCCCTCACCCGCATCGCCGACGAGGTGGGGACGCCCGTCTACGTCTATTCCGCCGCGACCTTCCGCCGCCACGCGCGCGTCTTCCGCGAGGCGTTCGCCGGGCTGCCGAACGTCCACCTCGCCTACGCGATCAAGGCCAACCCGAACCTCGCGGTGCTCCGCCTCCTCGCCGACGAGGGTTACGGCGCGGACGTGGTGTCGGGCGGCGAAATGCGGCGCGCGTTGGCGGCGGGCGTCGACCCGGCCGGCATCGTCTTCTCCGGCGTGGGCAAGACGCGGGACGAGCTCGCGGCCGGACTGCGCGAGGGGATCGGCCAGTTCAACCTCGAGCTGGAGGAGGAGGGCGAGGTGCTTGCCGACCTCGCCCATGCGATGGGCCGGACCGCCCCCGCGGTGCTCCGCGTCAACCCGGACGTCGACGCCGGCACCCACGCCAAGATCTCGACCGGCAAGCGCGAGAACAAGTTCGGCGTGCCCATCTCCGACGCGCCCGCCATGTTCGGGCGCCTTGCGGGCCGGCCCGGCCTCGATCTCAAGGGCGTCGCCATCCACATCGGCAGCCAGCTCGCCGACCTCGCGCCCTTGGAGGCCGCCTTCGCGCGGGTGGGGGAACTCGTCGCCGAGCTCCGTCGCGCCGGCCACCGGATCACGCGCGTCGACCTCGGCGGCGGCCTCGGCGTCCCCTACCGTCACGACGACGTCCTGCCTCCGCCCGCCGAACTCGGCGCGATGGTGGCGCGGGTGACGCGCGGCTGGGACGTCGAGCTGATGTTCGAGCCCGGCCGCGTCATCGCGGGGAACGCGGGCGTGCTCCTGACTCGCGTCATCTGGGTCAAGCCGGGCGTCGTCCACCCCTACGTCATCGTCGACGCCGCGATGAACGACCTGGCGCGCCCCGCGCTCTACGACGCCTATCACGAGTTCGTCGCCGTCCATCCGAGCGGCGAGCGCATGACCGCCAACATCGCCGGTCCCGTTTGCGAATCCGGCGACACCTTCGCCATGGGCCGCGAGTGCGATCGCGTCCTGTCGGGCGACCTCGCCGTGTTCCGCACCGCCGGCGCGTACGGCGCCACCATGGCGTCCACCTACAACAGCCGCGCGCTGGTGCCCGAAGTGCTGGTCGACGGCGACCGGTTCGCGGTGGTCGCCGACCGCATCCTGCCCGAGACGATCCTGGCGGCCGAGCGCGTCCCCGAATGGCTGACGCGGTGAGCTGGGGCAGCCTGCCCGTCTGGCTGCGCATCGAGGGCCGCCCCGTGATCCTGCTCGGCGAGGGCGAGGCGGCCGACGCCAAGCGCCGCCTGCTCGAGCGCTCCGGCGCGGTCTTCGCGGGCGAGGAGGCCGACGCCCGGCTCGCGGTGGTCGCGATCGAGGACGAGGAGGAGGCCGTCGCCGCCGTCGACCGGCTTCGCGCCCGCGGCGTGCTCGTCAACGCCGTCGACCGGCCCGAGCTCTGCGATTTCACGCTTCCCGCCATAGTCGACCGCGCGCCCGTGCTCGTCGCGATCGGCACGGGCGGCGTGTCCGCCGGCCTCGCCGCGGCGCTTAGGCAGCGGCTGGAGGCGCTGATCCCCGCCGATCTCGGGATGCGCGCCCGCGCGCTCTTCGCCGCACGCGCCAGCCTTCGCGAGCGCTTCCCCGAAGGGGCGGCGCGCCGCCGCGCGCTGAGCGCGGCCATGGCGCCGGGTGGGCCGCTCGACCCGCTGGGCGAGGGCGACCCAGTTAGCTGGCTCGCCCAGCCGACCGCGCCCGAGCCCGCCGTCACGCGCATCCGCCTGCGCGGTCCCGACCCCGATGACCTGACGCTGCGCGAGGCGCGGGCGCTCGCCAACGCCGACCGCGTCCACCACCGTCCCGACGTGCCGCCCGCCATCCTCGCCCGCGCCCGCGCCGACGCCGAGCGCGCGCCGTTCGACACGGCGGCGGAAGGCGCCACCGTCTATCTGGAGATGGCCCGATGAGCGGTTTCGCCTACCGCGTGGACGCCACGCGCGTGGAGCGGATCGAGATCGACCAGTCGATCACCTGCGACCGCGGCGAGCTCGTCTGGGCGCATCTGTCGACCGGCGACGACCGCGCGCGCGCGTGGTTGTCCGAGCGCGCCGGACTCGCCGACCATGTCGTCGAGGCGCTCACCGCCGCCGAGACGCGCCCGCGCTGCGACCAGTACGAGGACGGCGCGCTCGTCAACCTGCGCGGCCGCTCCGACGACGAGATGGCGACCGCCGACCCGCTCGCCTCCGTCCGCATCTGGGCGACCAAGGGCCATGTCTTCTCGGTGACCCGGAAGCGGCTGACCGCGCTCAAGGAGGTCGAGCGCTGCGTCGAGGGCGGCAGGATCCACGACCCCGGCGACCTCATCGCCGAGTTCGCCACCGCCATCACCGCCGATCTCGACCCGCAGGTCGCCGACCTCGGCGACCGGCTCGACGCCTGCGAGGAAAGCCTGAATTCGGGCAAGATCTTCGAGCTGCGCCAGACGGTGAACCGCGTGCGCTCGGAGGCGATCGGCTACCGACGCTTCCTCAACCCCCAGCGCGCGGCACTCGAAAAGCTGGCGGGCCTGCCGGGCCAGTGGATCGAGCCCGACGACCGACAGCACCTGAACGCCGCCGCCGACCGCGCGGCGCGGATGGCGGAGGAGCTGGAGGCGATCCGCGAACGCTCCGCGCTCGTCCACGACGCGCTCACCGACATGCGCGCGGAGCAGCTCGACCAGCGGGGGCTGGTGCTCTCGGTCGCGGCGCTGGTGTTCCTGCCCTTGACCTTCATCACCGGGCTCTACGGCATGAACGTCGAAGGGCTGTGGTTCGCGAGCCGCCCCTGGGCGTTCGACGCGATCGTGGCGTTCTGCCTGGTCGTGGCGGCGGCGATCACCGGCTGGTTCCTGTGGCGGCGATGGATCACGCGCTAGAGGCGCACCGCTCGACACCGACCGCCGCGCTGATAGTTTGCCCCCGGACAAGGGAGACACCGCATGAACCGCTTCGCCATCGCGTCCGCCCTACTGCTCGCCGGCCCGGCCGCGGCGCAGCAGGCGGCCCCGACGCCCCCCGCCTGGCCGCACGAGGCCGACATCCCCAAGCCCCGGCCCGTGAGCGTGCCGCTGGCGGGCGAGGCGACCGACGACCCCACGCGCTTCTTCCTCGCCAACGGCCCCAGCGCCGGCGAGCTTTCGCCCGACGGCCGCCGCCTCGCCTATGTCAGCCGCGTCACCGGCCAGCCCCAGCTCTGGGTGGTCGACGTGCGCGGCGGGTTGCCGCGCCAGCTGACCTTCGGCCTCGGGATCGACGGCATGGCCTGGGCCCCCGACGGGCAGGGGCTGATGTACGTCGCCGACAAGGGCGGGGACGAGCGCTACGGCTTCTACTGGGTCAGCGCCGACGGCACGCGCGAGCGCGTCGTGGTTGAGCCAAGCGCGGCGTTCACCGTCCCCGGCGGCTTCACCGCGGACGGGAAAGGGGCCGTCTACGCCACCACCGCGCGCGACGGGCGGACCTTCGACCTCCATGTCGCGGCGCTCGACGGGTCGGGGTCGCGGTTGGTGCGGCAGGGGCGGATGGGCTATTACCCCCGTCGCCCACAGCCGAACGGCACGCTCGTGCCCGTCTACGAATCGCGCGGTGAGACGGGGCAGGACGTGTACCTGGTCGACCTCGCGACCGGCCGGGAACGGACGCTGTTCAAGCCCAAGGACGCCTCCGCCTATTCCGCCTTCGCCTGGGAGCCCGACGGGCAGGGCTTCTATTTCGCGACCGACCAGGGCCGCGACTTCATGGCGCTGGCGCACCACGACCTGTCGTCCGGCCGCACGCGGATCATCGAAGCGCCTGCGCACGACGTCGACGAGGTGGCGCTTAGCCCCGACGGCCGCTTCCTCCTTTGGACCACCGACGAGGGCGGCGTCGCGCGCCTCCACGCCCGCGACCTGCAAGCGAAGCGCGACCTGCCCGCGCCCGCGCTCCCTGCGGGTCGCGTCTCGATGGACTTCGCCCGCGCCGCCCCCGTCGCCCATATCGAGGTCAGCGGCCCGCGCACGCCGGGCGAGATCTGGGTCTGGGACCTCGCCTCCGGCCAGTCGCGCCGCGTCGTCGAGCCGAGCGCGGCCGGGCTCGACCTGTCGGCGATGGTGGAGCCCAGGCTCGTGACCTTCCCCGCGCGCGACGGGGTGCGGCTGTCAGGCCTCCTCTACGAGCCCCGCGGTGCGGCGGGCCGCGCGCCCGTCTACCTCCAGCTCCATGGCGGGCCGTCGGCGCACGCCGCCGCCTATTGGCAGCCCTCGACCCAGTACCTCCTGGCGCAGGGCGTCGCCGTGCTCGACTTCAACTATCGCGGCTCGACGGGGGCGGGGAAGAAGCACTCGCACCTCAACGACCTGCGCGAGCGGGGCAAGGAGATCGACGACGTCGTCGACGCGGTCGGCTGGATCAAGGCGCAGCCCGGCCTCGATGGCGCGCGCGTCGCGGTGGGCGGCGGGTCCTATGGCGGCTACCTCACCAACGCGCTGATGGGCCGCCACCCCGACTTGTTCGCCGCCGGGGTCAGCCAGGTCGGCGTCGCCGACTGGGTGATCAACCTCGAACGCGCCTCGCCCCAGCTCCAGGCGTCCGACCGGCTGGAATATGGCGACATCCGGAACCCCGCCGACCGCGCCTATCTCGCGTCGCTGTCGCCGAAGAACTGGGTGGCGAAGATCCGGCGGCCCTTCCTCGTCCAGGTCGGCGCGAACGATCCCCGGAACGGCCCCGGCGAGCAGGACGACTATGTCACGGCGATCCGCGCCGCGGGCGGTCAGGTCACCTATCGCCGCTACCCCGACGAGGGCCACGGCATCGCGAACCTCCCCAACATCCTCGACTGGAACCGCACCAAGGCCGCGTTCCTCGTCGAGCACCTCAAGCCCGCCCGGACGGCGGCGAAGTAGCCGCCCTCCCGTCCCACCCCGGCGAAGGCTGGGGCCCAGGCTCCGCGCGCTTCGCCTGGATCGCTGGGCCCCGGCCTTCGCCGGGGTGGGAAGCGGGATGGGCCGGGTGCCGACCCTGCCCTCTGGCGCCCCCGCCCCGAATCCGCTACGGCATCCACGCACTCTAGCCGACGGAGGCCGCATGTACGCATCGTCGCAGCCGCACTTCCGCCGGAAACACGGCGTCCTCCGCTGACGCCCGCGCGGCCCTGACCGGGGCCGTTCACATCCCGACCGACTAGAGGACGCGACGGATCCGCCGTCGCGAGCGTTCGATGACCGACCAGACCCCCCGCGCGTCCGCGTTGCGCACCGTGCTAGGCTTCACCTTCCGCCACTGGGCGCGCGCGCCCGCGCTCGCCTGGGGCGTGGCGGCCGCCATGTGCCTCGCCACCGTCACCGAGGTGTTCGTGCCGCTCCAGGCGGGCCGCATGATCGACGCGGTGGCGCTGGGCGCTCCGGGCCGCGACGCCGCGATCCGCGCCTTCCTGGTGATCGCCGCGCTCGGCCTCGCGATGGCGGCGCTGCGCCACCTCGCCTGGATGCTCATCATCCCGCTCACGCTCCGCAACATGGCCGACGCCGCGCAGGAGACCTTCGCCCAGGTCCAGCGCCTGTCGACCGACTGGCACGGCGACAGCTTTTCCGGCTCGACGGTCCGCAAGATCACGCGCGGCATGTGGGCGCTCGACACGATCAACGACACGCTACTGCTGGCACTTCTGCCCTCGGTCGTCGTGCTCGGCGGCAGCGTCGCGCTCCTGTCGGCGCGCGCGCCCGTTCTGGGGATCGCCATGGCGCTGGGCGCGGTGGCGTACGTCGCCTTCACCGTCGGCTTGGCGATCCGCGTCCTCAGCCCCGTCGCGCGTCTGTCGAACCAGTGGGACACCAAGCTCGGCGGGGTGCTGGCGGACAGCGTCGGCGCGAACGCCGTCGTCAAGGCGTTCGGCGCGGAGGCGCGCGAGGAGGCGGTGCTCGCACGCCTGCTCGCGAAGTGGGCGCGCCGGACGCGTCGGACCTGGGTGTATTTCACCTGGACCGGTACCGGCCAGCTGCTCCTCCTCTGGTCGATCCGGCTGGGCGTCACGGGCGCCGCGCTCTGGTTGTGGCTGGAGGGCAGGGCGGGGCCGGGCGACGTCGCCTACGCGCTGACCAGCTACCTCGTGGTCCACGGCTACCTCCGCGACATCGGCCAGCACGTCCACAACCTGCAACGGTCCGTCAACGAGATGGAGGAGCTGGTGGCGCTCGGCGCTCTCGCCCCGCAGGTCGCCGACCGCCCGGACGCGCAGGCCGTCGCGATCGAGCGCGGCGAGATCCGCTTCGACCGCGTGACCTTCCGCTACGGCGCGCACGCCCAGCCGCTCTACCGCGACCTGTCGGTGACCATCCCCGCCGGTCAGCGCGTCGGCCTGGTCGGCCGGTCGGGGTCGGGCAAGACGACCTTCGTCAAGCTCGTCCAGCGCCTTTACGACGTGACGGACGGCCGCGTCCTCATCGACGGCCAGGACGTAGGCGACGCGACGCAAGCCTCGCTCCGCCGCCAGATCGCGATCGTGCCGCAAGAGCCGATCCTGTTCCACCGCTCGCTCGCCGAGAACATCGCCTACGCCCGCCCTGATGCCGACCGCTCCGAGATCGAGGCCGCCGCGCGCCTGGCCAACGCGCACGACTTCATCGCCAAGCTGCCGCGCGGCTACGCGACGCTCGTCGGCGAGCGCGGCGTCAAGCTGTCGGGCGGCGAGCGCCAGCGCGTGGCGCTCGCCCGCGCCTTCCTGGCCGACGCGCCGATCCTGGTGCTCGACGAGGCGACCTCCAGCCTCGACTCGGAATCGGAGACTCTGATCAGCCAGGCGATCGAGCGCCTCCTCGTCGGCCGCACCGCCATCGTCATCGCCCATCGCCTGTCGACGGTCCGCGCGCTCGACCGCATCCTGGTCTTCGACGACGGGCGGATAGTCGAGGACGGTGATCACGCGACGCTGCTGGCCGCGCCCGGCGGCCTCTACCGCCAGCTTTTCGAAGCACAGGCGGGTCGGCCGGCGGAGGCGTTGGTCGGGTAGGCCGGGCCGATCAGCGTTTCCTATCGGCGGACGTCGGAGCCGGGTGGCGCAGCGCCCGCTCGTGCCGCTCGGCATGGCGGATGATCGCCCGCGCCATCTCGTCGAAATCGGCGTCGGTGCCTTGCGTGGAGATCGAGACCTGCCCGAACCCGAACATCGCGTTGATCTGCGCCGCCCTGCCCAGAAGCGTCGTGGACGGATCGAGCGCGGGATCGCGCAGCGTCAGGCAGACCATCTTCTGGCCGGATATCGAGACTGTCCCGATCGAGTCGACATTGCCCCATCCGATCGGCTTGGGCGACCAGCGATGGTAATGGACGCCCTCCTCGTCGACGCGGATCGCCGGCCCGTCGAACCGCATGTTCCTGAGGACGACCGGCAGCACGGCCGCCCCCATCAGCACGCACAGCCAGCCGACCGTGCGCCCGACCGGATCGCCGTCTCCGCCGAACAGCGCCGCGAGCGACCGGATCCTGCGCGAGTCGTCGAACGACCCGCTGGGCTGGAACGCCATCCAGAGGCCGAGCGCGACGAAAGCCAGCCCGATGCACGCGAGGCCCAGCAACTTGCCCTTCCGGTAACGCGCCTCGAAGACCGGCGCGTCCGCTCCCGTCGACCCGTCCACGTCACGGCTGATCCGGTCCATATCCGATGCTATCCTGAGTCGAGTCGCGGGAGAAGGTGGTCATGAGTCGTGCCGCGGGTATGCGCTTGATCCTTCCGCTTCTCCTGACCGTTCCGATCCCGGCGATCGCTCTCGCCGACCTCCTCAATGGTGAGCTGGGTCAACCGCTGGACGACTATCTATTCCTTTACGCGGTCGCGCTGATCGCACTTGCTCCGGCGGCCGCTCTGACGACGGCTTGTTTCGTGTTGAGGGGGTTCGGGACGCCCCGCCTCCACGACCTGATCGTCTACACTTTCTTCGCGGCGGCAGGCTCAGCGGCGTTCATGACCGTTCTGGATGCCTGGGACGACTATTTCTCACGGCCGGGCATCGGTTGGGTTTGGCCGATTTCGGGATTCGTGCTCGGCCTGATGTTCGGAACAGCCTTCCGGGGCGTGGGAGCCTTGATCGAGAAGCGATCCGCGGATGAGTTCCGCGACGGCTGAGCGCGACGTCCTCGTACCCGTAGCGGGCCGAAGAGGGTTCGCCGAAAGCCGCTGTCCTACAGCGCGTCGATCTGATCCAAGCCGGTCCGTGATCGCCTGTTCATTCCCCGTCACCCCGGCGTCGGACCGGGGTCCCGCTTCTTCTCCGAACAGGAGGAAACGCCGGATCGGGTCCGCGAGGACGGGCGGCGATGGCGTCCAATCGAGTCAAATTCTGAAAACGCCGCGGATCAACAATTTAGCCCTGAACAGAGTCTCGTTTTCCGCAGAAATGCGTTCATTGAACGCCGTTTCGCGTCCACGTCGTAAACTTCACCCGAAAAGCATGGCCGAAACAGCTACTTGGCTATCGTGGACGATCGTCGAAAGCGACGCTAAGGCGTCCAACTCCGATCGCTCGTCGGCTGGCAATCCGATCGATTCCGTTACTTCATCGCCCCCTCACACTCGCCCAGGCGTCCGCGATCTCCTGGAGATTAGCGGCGACGTCGCGGAAGGGCTGGGGATCGTCGCCGAGGCTGGCCGCGACCACCTGGCGGCGCGCGCCGGCGTAGAGGTTCGCCAACGTCCGCGACACCTCGCCGCCCGCCTCGAAATCGAGCCCCGCCTCCAGCGCGTACAGGATGGCCGTGGCGCGCGTAACGCGTTCCGACTTTCGGGCGAAGACGCGGTTCTCCGTCGCCCAGGCGGCGGTGCGGAGCGCGTGGACAAGCTCCTCGTAGAGCAGCTGGACGAGGCCCGCCCCGTCGCCCGCCGCCGTCGTCCGGCCGACCACGTCGACCTGGCGATAGGTCGCCTCCGGATTGCGCAGCATCGCGCCCGCATAGGCCATCAGTCGTCGCTCCGGTTCCAGGCTTTGATCTGGTTGTCCATGAACGCCATGGTCGACTTGTACGCCGAGGTGCGCGCGTCCATCGTCGCGAACTGGCGCGTCAGCCGGTCGCGCAAGCCCGTCTCCAGGTCGGCCGCCTTGGCCTGCGCGTCGGCCAGGTCCGCCTGCCGCCGCTTGTACGCCGCGGTGGACGCATCGAGGCCCGACGTCCGGCTCGTCACCTGCCGCGCCACCTCGCCCAGCGCCGCGGGCAGGCCCGTGGCTTCTGCGAACAGCGCCTCCACCTCCGCCGGGAAGTCGGCGATCGCCTTCGACAGCCGCCCCGCGTTGACGGACAGCGTCCCGTCGCGCGCCGTCGAGACGCCGATGTCGGCCAAGGTCGTCGGCGCGCCCGCGACGGTCGAGGTCGCGAGCGGCGCGGTCGTCAGCCGCTGCAGGTTCCGCTTGAGGGTATCGACGGCGGTGTCGGACCGGAGCGTCCCGTCGAACGGGTCGTCCGCGTCCTTCACCAGCGCGAACATCTCGTTGTACGCGCCCACGAAGTCGTTCACCGCCGACGTGATCGCGCCCGTCGGCTTGGACGCGGTGATTGACGCAGGGCTCGTCGTGGGCGCGACCAAGTCCAGCTTCACGCCGGGGATCAGGTCGGTGATCGCGTTGGCGCGCCGCGTGAACTGGACGCCGTCCAGAAGGACCACGGCGTCGCGCGCGCGCGTGCCGGTCGTCGTGGCGGCGGCCGTGCGGCCGACGTCGAGCTCCGTCAGGCTGCGGCCCGCGCCGCCCGCGTCCGCGCCCGTGATCTCGAACGCCTGGTCGCCTCCCATCGGCCCGCTGATCGACAGCCGCTCGCCGGCGCCGTCGGCGACGATCTTGGCCGTCACGCCGGCCCCGGCCGCGTTGATCTTGGCGGCGATCCCCGCGAGGGTCGCGTCGCCGTCGTCGACGGCGATGGCGATGCCGGCACCCGCAGGGACGAAACCGGTCGTGGCGCCGTCCGCGCCCACCGTCTCGCGCCCGAGCCGCAGGGTCAGCGTCCCCGTCCGGAACGCGGCGCCCGGGGCAATCGCCTCGTCGGTCGTCGACACC